>WJLC01000013.1 GCA_014728745.1 Candidatus Pacearchaeota archaeon | reverse complement strand
TGATGGAGATTTCAGAAAAGATAGAGATAATTCCTGCGCATATTTGGACACCCTATTTTGGTCTTCTTGGAGCTAAGTCTCATTATACTTCTGTTGAAGATGCTTTCAAAGATAAAGCAAAACATATCCATGCTTTGGAGACTGGATTATCAAGTGATCCTCCGATGAACTGGAGATTATCTTCATTGGATAAATATTCATTAGTCTCATCATCAGATTCACATTCATTTTGGCCTTGGAGAATAGGAAGAGAAGCAACTTTATTTGATCTGAAAGAATTAACTTATGATAATCTAATAAAAGCTCTTCGTACTAAAGAAGGATTGACTGGAACAATAGAAGTTGATCCAGCTTATGGAAAATATCATTGGGACGGCCATAGAAACTGTAATGTTTCTTTAAGTCCAAAAGAGACCATGAAGCTAAATGGAATCTGTCCTAAATGCGGAAAGCCAGTTACAATTGGTGTAGAGTACAGGGTTGAACAATTAGCTGACAGACCAGCAGGATTTAAGCCTGAAGGAGCAAAAGATTTCAAAAGACTGATCCCAACATCAGAGATAATATCCAAAGTCATGGGAAAAGGCATAGCTACAAAGACAGTCTGGAAAGAATACAACAAACTGTTGGATAAATTCAAAAGTGATTTTAATATTTTGCTTGATGCTCCAGAAGAAGAATTAAGAAAAGTTACTTCTCCAAAAATAGCAGAGATGTTAATTTTGAATAGACAAGAAAAGATAAAAGTTCAGCCGGGTTATGATGGAGAATATGGAATTCCTATTTTTTCTGATGAAGACAAAGTTCAGCAGCAGGAATATGAAGTAAAGCAGAAACAAAAAAGTTTAGGGGAATTCTAGATTGAATCAAGCGGATTCTTTATATCTGAAATTCCTACTCTTGCAGTCTTTGCATATTCTAATGTTGTTTTCCAGTCTGCATGTCCCATGAGCTTTTGTATCTTCTGCAGCTGTATTCCATCTTCATAAAGATGAGTTGCAAAACTAGCTCTTAATGCATGAGGATAAACTCTTCTTTTTATTTTAGCTTTTTTAGCTGCTTTTTTTATTATCTCTTGTATTGATCTAATTGTAAGATGTCCTCCCCTGCTGCTTTCAAAAAGATATTTTTGTTTTGGTTTTATGAATTCTTTTATTTCTCTGCACAACTCTTTTGAGATTATCGTAATCCTGTCTTTTTTGCCTTTTCCCTGTATTACTCTCAAAAAACCATTTTCTAAATCCAGATCCTGTATCTTTACTTTGACTAATTCTCCAACCCTTATCCCTGTAGAATAGAGGAATTTTATCGCTAACCTATGTTTTTTGTTTTCAACAGAATCTATCATTGCTTTTAGTTCATATTTTGAAAGAACATTGGGCATTGATTTCTCCAGCTTTAATCTTCTTATTTTTACAAATAATCTTCTCCCTCTGTAATCATCATAGAATGATTTTAATGCTGCAATATTCAGATTGATTGTCTTTGGTTTTTGTTTTCGGTCCAGCATGTTGATTATATATCTTTTGATATCTCTTGATTTAACATCAACAGGATCTTTTTTTATATAATCAAGAAATTTCCTGTTTGCATCTGCATATGCTTCAATCGTGTTTAAGCTTAATCCTCTTAATCGTAAGCTTTCTTTGAAATTATTTAGTTGTTTCATTTTTATAAATAAGTTAAATTTCTTTATAAGTTCTGCGAGGGTAAATGTCCAGTGTCCAGTGGGTTTCCACATGAGTTTATGAGTGTGACTTTTCGCTCTAAATTGCTTCTTAAGCCCTCTAATGCCTGAATTCTTAATTTTTTCACTGGTCAAATTATATTTGTTGTTTATACACCTTGTTAAACAGCTTTTGAGATGCTTTTACAAGTTAATTTGTTCTGTTTTACAGAAAAAAATAATCTCACAAAACACTGCTTCAATCTTTAAAATTAACAAGGTGATATAAATGAACAAAAATAAAATTTTAGAATTAGTTGAAAAAGACTTCAAAACATTAATGAACTTAGAAAGAAGCATTAAGTTTGCACTGAACAGCACCAAAGGCAGGCAGTATCAATACAAAGTATGCCATGCTGCCTTCAAAAGAACATATGATATTATGCTCAGAAGAAGAGAGCAGATTGCAAAAATAATTGGAATGAAACTTAAATCTTCTAAAAAAGAGCAAAATCATAAGATAACTTATAATCTTAAAAACCCAAAACACAGAATAATCTTAAGATTGTTATATGAACTAAAATTAAAACCAAAACAGATAGTAAATCTAAAAGTAAAAGATTATACTTTTGTTAATAAAATAGTTCCTTCATCTTACACCAGAAATAAACAAAAAGATGATTTTTTAATTAAAAGCAATAGAAATAAAAAATACTCCTTAAGAACAATACATAAAATCAAAGAAAAAAACATTAAAAAATCAAAAATTTGATTTAATTCTTTCTAATCTATCCACCAATTCAGGAATATCATTTATAGCTTCTTCTACAGTTTCTATTGCAATATCATTGCCATAATAATTTATTCCATTTCTCAATTTTCTATATCTATCAAATTTCTTATATATTGAATGTTCTTCTAATACATCCCTTAGAAAAAATCCTATCGATTCATGGTCTAGAAATTTATAACCTTTTAGATATCCAATCGCTTCACAATATTCTCTTAATCCCTCATACAGCTCTCTTAATATTGTTTTTGAAGTCTTAATGTCTAATTGTATCTTCTTAGCTGTTTCAATAGCATGGACAGACGATACAAACAGGCTGGAAGCCCTTATTTTGTTAGGAGGAACTTTCTTTACTTTTCCGTTGTTTAGGCTAAACTCAAAATTCATTATAAGACCTCTAATTCTCCAGATAAAACAAACCCATTACATATGCTGTTTACTAATCCAGGATTTGATTTTTTCATATTTTCCCAATTAGTCTTTGTAAATCTATGTATACTTACCTTTCTGTTTAATTCTTTCTCATATTTCTCAGTAGAAAATTCTTTTTCTATATTTGATATTACACATATATCAATATCACTTGTTTTATCATCAGTTGCAGAAGCATATCCACCAAATAAAACAATTACTGGAAAATCATACCTTTTTTCTATGTCATTTATAATCTTTGATTTCCTTATTTTTTCTAAATTATAATATAACTTAAGATTTAATGTTTTTTTATTTAAGATTAGCCTATAGTGAGAATATACACCTTCTTTTTTCAGCGAAAGAAAACCCTCTTTGGTCAGCTTATTGAGATGCTGTCTTACTGTTGTATGGTTTATTCCTAATATCCTAGAAAGCCCCCTAATACTAAATTTATTGACAGGATTTTCGAAAAACTCTTTTAATATGGTTATTTTTGTTTCCATTTGGAACTATATATTTCCATATGTTTATAAATCTTTCCATTTTCCATAACATACTTGTAACAATGCTGAAATCAAAGAATTTCAGCACATTAAGCTTTATTCAGCCAGAATTCGCTTAATAGGTGTTAAATTCCATTTTTTCGTGGGCTAAAAAGTTAAATGGGGCTTGGGACTTTTCGATGTTGTACTCCTCACTACAACTTATGTTTATATGCATACTAATCATTCCTATATTTATGAGAACTGAACAAACATCTGATTTTAGGAAGTATGAGACAAGATTTCATCTAGCAAACCCTCCAAATGAAGAACAGATAATTCTAAGAGAAATTTGGGAACAATGGAGAAGACCTGTTATTGGAAATAATAATTTAATGGATGAACTTGAAGAAAGAATAGATAGATTTTTGCAAGGAGATGTCGAAGTAAACCAATCTGTTATTGGAAAAGCTCCCGAAAGATGCATTTTAATACATGGCCCATCTCAATCTGGGAAATCAACATTGGCAAATTACTTAGCAGGTTATGCTGCTATGCAATCACAAAAT
>WJLC01000012.1 GCA_014728745.1 Candidatus Pacearchaeota archaeon | reverse complement strand
TCTTCTGCAGGAGGGTATTTTGATAAAAATGAATCTCAGAACCCCCCTAAAAAAGTCTATATCAGCAGAACTGATAAAAATGGAAAACTAACTACAACAGTTGTTAATCCAATGGAAAATGATTTAATGCTCAGACCAAATGATGTTATATATGTGCCAGAAACAACAAGACCTGTTATAGTAAAAATGTTTAAAGACCTTGAGAGAATAATCAGACCAGTACATACTTTTGCAAACACATATAATGAATGGTCTTTAATTTGGGATCCAAAACGATTTAGAAACTTAAGAAATTAAGTATAAATATTGATAATTTTAAAAAATGAAGCGATATATTGATATACAAAATAATAGATTCTTTAATGATTATTTATCAAATTACCGACTAAATATTGCTATTATTGCAATAACAATGTTCTGGGCTTTAATTTACATTTTATTTGTTCATAACACTGTATATGAATCAACTGCAAAATTATGGATCAAAGATATAAAATCCAACTCTTTTATTACCAAGTTTACAGATTTTAATTCTCTTGAACCATTGAGTCGCTCTACAAACCCGGTTTTAAACCAAAAAGAAGTCTTAAAGTCCAAAAAACTTTCAAATGCAGTAAAAAAAGAGTATTTAAGCCTTTATCCTGGCACTAAGAAAGATTCTTTAAACGGTATTTCCAGCTATATAAATGTCAGGGCAAAAGCAGGTACAGATATTTTAAATGTTAGTTTTAAATGGAAAACCCCGGAAAGTTCAAAAAAAATTCTTGAGATAATTCTTGAGGAATACAAGGATATTAATCTTGAAATCAACAATAAACTGAAAAGAGAAAGAAGGAAATATTTAGATCTAAAAATTAAAGAAATAAAGCAAAATCTTCAGGAAGTAAGGGAAGAGATTGAAAAATTCAAAACAAAAAACCTTGCAAATGATATTAGTGTTGAATCAAAGGCTTTAATCAGACAAAATATAGGATTTTCTACTAAACTGGAAAACATAAAGGCAAAAATTAAAAGTACAAAATCATCTTTAAACGAACTGGAAAATAAATTATCTCTAAAACTTGATGATGCAATAAAAGCTGTGGCTCTTGGTTCTGAGAATTCGCAGTTAAACCGGTTAAGGGATGATTTAAATAAGTCCCTGCAAAAATATCACCATGATTCGACCCGTCTGGCAGAAACTAACCCTAAAATAGTTGCATTAAAAAACCAAATTAATACTATTAAAGAACAAATAGAAAACCAGATAACCCTGACTCTGGGAAAATATTCAAAAAAGCCGGAAATATCAGTATTTGACCCTGTAAGAGAAGATATAATAAAAAAGTTTGCCCAAATGCAGTCTGACTATATTGGTTTATTGGCTGAAAAACAATCATTGGAGGAGAGTCTTAAAAATAATGAAAGACAGCAGGCTAAAATTCCCCAGAAAAAGCTGGTACTTGATAATCTGCATCAGGAAGAAAATAATTTAAGCAACGCTTTTGATGAATTAAGAAAAAAACAAATGGAGGCAAAAATACAGGAAGCTGAAAGTATAAGCAATTTTTCAATTATAGATGAACCTACGCTTCCAGGTTCACCTGCATTCCCTAACAAGCTCCATACATTGTTACTTGCTTTTCTTGCAGGTGGAATTTTGAGTATATTCGCTTCTATATCAAAAACTTTAGTTGAAGATGTATGCAATGACCTTAGTTTTATTGAAAAAATTACCAGAGCTGATATTCTTGGGGTAATTCCCTGGTTTAAGCGGGAAGAAGAGAGTAGTTTGTATGATGAAGATGAAAAAAATATTCTTGATATTGCTTATAAAAACATAATTTCCAACCTTCTGGTCAACTGCTGTAAAGGTGATATTAAAATATTAAGCTTTGCGTCAACTTCAATAAAAATTCCGGAATCTCATATGATTTATGACCTTGCAAAGGCATATAGAAGCCTTGGGCACAGGACAATTATTTTAGACACAAATTTTCAGTCCCCTTCATATAAACATTTCCAGAAGAATATAAAAATAAATTTTTCTGAACTGATATTAGAAACTGAAAAAAAGATAAAGTCCAAAACTCAAATAAATAAGGAAACTTTCTTAAGGTCGATAACGTATGATGAAAATGATATAGCATTTTTAGGAAATACAGAACCTGTTACAGAATCATATAAATATTTTGGTACTTTGGCTTACAGCCAAATATTGTCATTTTTAAGAGAAGAATTTGACTGGGTACTTATTGACCTGCCTCCTGCACAGATTTTTTCGGAATCCTTTATTATTTCCAAACAATCTGACGGGCTTATAATTTTAGCTGACAAATTTGCTTCATTTTCAGAAATTCATTCCATGGTTAAAAACATCAGGAAATTTGAAATTCCAATTATCGGAACTATTGTCAGACAGGAAAATACACGTATTGAAAGAGAATATGAAAGATACCTCCAGTATAAATATAAAGACAGGGATACACTTGATATAGATAATCTTGAAGACGATGACCTGAATGAAATTGAAGACATTATAAATGGCGGTAAAAGTTAAGACCTATTGTTTTTTCAGAATAGTATGCCAATTATTAGATGTCTAAATAAATTTTCATTAAAACATTATGTTATTGTTCCTTATAAACAACGTCTGATAATATTTTTTATGTAACTTCCCGGTTTCACATTAAACCACCCCCGTCATCCCTTACTTCCCAGTCATCCTGAACTTGTTTCAGGATCTTATGAGTATTGTCCTGCAATGTTTTTAGCTTGTTCATTTTTTTCTTTTTGAAAAGCAAAAAGAAAAACCCCCAATGGGGGGAAACATACAACT
>WJLC01000011.1 GCA_014728745.1 Candidatus Pacearchaeota archaeon | reverse complement strand
GTTTTCTTCTCCAAAATCACATTCACTGTCATTGTAGTCAAGCCAGTTTACAATTCCATCATTATCACAATCATTATCATTAACCTCCTGGTTTGAGCTATTCCCTGTGCTTGCATTAACAATATCAACTAACACAACAGCATCATTAAAATCCCAGTCAGGAGTCCACCAATCAGGCAAATCCTCAAAATGCAATCTCCAAGTATCTAAGTCAACTCTTTCAACCTGGCAGTATTTGCTGTCTGAAGAATGATTGTATGATGAATATCCATTGTTTCTTAGTCTTGACCAAGGAGAGCCGTCAACATTAATGTGGAACTTTATTTCAGTACCTTCATTGTATAGTGTGTCATTAAGATAAACTGCTTGCCCAACATTGCTTTTTTCAATTAAGAGTTTAGAAGTCCCATTTGTAAAATTAATATACAAATCAGATTTCAAAGCAGCAGAAGCTTTTTCAAAGTAAACCTTTATGTGTCCATCTTCTGGAAGAATTATTGAATTATTTGACATAGATGCACTTCTTGAGGTTATATTAATATCAAATTCCTTTTCATCACTTCCCTGCATAACCATGTGATAGGAATTTTCAGGATCAACAAACATCCCGTAGGTTCCATTGCCATCACTCACTGCATCAGGATTTTCCTTAGGAACAAGACTACTATAATTTCCCTCTCCTGTGAAGATATCAAATTTACTATTATTATAAATAGAAACATTTACTCCATTCAGTGCTGTTCCTTTTTCTGCATCAACTACTTGCCCGTATAAATTAGGTTGAACATGAACACATTCTTTTCTTGTATGAGTTTCATCATAAATACACTCTCTGCAAGCATCTATTGTAGCAGGATTTCCATCGTCAGGACAGTCAGAATCACTAGAACAAAGATCTTGAATTGATTCATCCTCCTCATTATTATCTTCAGAGTCTCCTCCACCCCCACCACCAGAGCTTTTGGACTCTCCTTCATCAACTATATTCAAATACTGCACTTCATTAACATTTGTAGGTTCTGATTTTTCATAATCCGAATCACTGCCACTATCAGAGTCAGAAGAATCTACCATTTTAACTTGTTCAGAATTATCTCCTCTATTCTCATTAGCAATACTCATTCCAGTCATAATTGTTCTGGCACCTAATCCAGCAACTAATGCAATTATTGCCATTACAGCTACTACCTGGAGGATTTTCATAGAATATTAATGTATTTAAGATATTTAAACATTTTCCTCACATCAAAGTGACAACAAAAAATAATTCTTTTATTCCTGAATTTTGTTTAGATTTATCTTATTTTATCTTTTAGTCTCTTCAACTATTTCGTGCTTGGCAGTCTTTTTATCCTTATCCTTCTTTTCCAATGCACCAATAATCTGAACTAAAAGTCCAGGAAGCCCTGTTCCCACTGGAATTGGCTGGTTCAATATAATATTTTCTACAACTGAAGTTAATCTGTCTCCAGTTCCTTTTATAGAAGCATTCACAAATTGCCTTATTGGAGTCTCGAATGTGGCTCTTGCAAGTATTGAATCTTTTTGAGCAATTATTCCCATTCTTGTAACACCCTTGACATTTCCAGTGTTAGTCATTGCATCTGCAATAAGCTTCAAGTGCCTTATATCAATATTCAATCCCTGACCATCAAGAGTCTCAGAAACTTCATCAATTATGATTTGCCTAGCAACTTCTATTCCAAACACCTCTGCCATTTCATAAAGATCATTACTTATTGTTTTATCTGGGTTAACTTCTTTGAGCTTTATAACATCCTTTACATTATTTCCTAAAGTGATAACAACAAAATTTCTTCCCCTCTTTACAACAAGTGTTTGCTGAACCCCTTTCACGCCTGAGATGATTGTATTCTTTAGTTTTTCTTTTAGCTTGTATATCTCTCTAAAGCTTTTGTCTCCAGCATTAATTGTTATTCCTTTTGAACTTGTTTTAGCGTCGTATTTTAGCTTTTTCAACCTGTCAACTACTGTTTTAACTCCAACATGAGCTTGTCTTAATCCCTGGTTGTCAATTTTAATCTCTATTCTCTTATCTGAAAAATTCAAATCAATTTCAGAAGAAACTTCTTTTAGTGTGATTTCTTTTATTTTTTCAGCAACTGTCTTTGCATCTTTTTCATTGTCATAATCACTATTAAGATGGATTTCCATTTTTGGAGATGAAGGATTCTTTCTAGCATCAAATATTTCTATAAGTCTAGGCAATCCTGAAGTTACCTGCATCTCTGAAACACCTGCCATATGGAATGTGTTTAGAACCATCTGTGTTGAGCTTTCACCAAAACTCTGAGCAGTTACAATTCCTACTGCCTCACCACTGTCAATTTCTGAATCTTTTATGTGAAGCTTAGAAATGTCTCTTCCATCTTCTCCATATTGAAATTGGATAATGTTGTTGTTGCTGTCTCTCACAGTTCCATCGTATTCTTTCTTAATATCTTGCAGTGCATTTGCTAATCTTCTGTACAAATAACCTGATTTAGGAGTTCTAAGAGCTGTATCCATAAGTGAATCTCTACCAGTCATTGCCTGGAAAAAGAATTCATCTGGTCTTAATCCTTTGATAAAAGGACTTTTGATAAAACCTCTTGAAGCAGGGCTTAAATCTCCTCTCTCAAAGAAAGATAATGTTCTTTGATTGTATCCTATGTCAACTCTTTTTCCCATAAGAGCCTGCTGTCCAACAGTTGAAGCCATCTGAGTTATGTTAAGTATGTTTCCTCCACCTCCAGAATTAATCATGTTATTTACTGGGTTTTCCTTAGGGAATTTTTTACCTACAATTGAACCAATCTTAGTTCTAACTTCATTAAGAGTCTGCAAAATCCTTATTTCTCTTGATTCTTCAGCGCTTTTACCTGGTATTAGTTCAGTTTTTCCTTTATTGTAATCATCAATAATCTCTTGTGCTTTCTTTTCAGCCTTTTTAACAATCTTATCTCCTTCATCTATTACATCCTGCTTCAGGTCCAAATCTTCTACAGAGATTGTTATTCCTCTATCTTTAAGGTAATTAATTCCTAATTTGAAAACTTCTTTAATAGTATCAAAAGTTTTTGCTCTTCCAAGCTCTTTATCTATTTCTTTAACTAAGTCTCCATCCTCGTCACCAAATGCATTGTTGTCAATTATTCCTTTTTCAATTTCTCCTTTCTTTATTGTGAAAGAGTCGTTTGAAAAGTTAACTTCCTTAGGAATAAGTTTTGAGAATAATTCCTTTCCTGAAATGTTTTTCTTAGTAATGTCTGCAGTCATTCCAGATTTGTAAAGTAGTTGGTTCGCATAATCTCCATCAAGTTCATCCTCTCCAATCAAATAATTTCCAGTTATTGCATCTGCAATGCATCCAATTAAATTAGTATTGTTCTTTGGAGAAATCAAATTGCTTTTAACATCTAAAAGAACTTTTGATTCAGCTCTTGCCTCTTCATTCTGAGGACAGTGAACATTCATTTCATCCCCATCAAAATCTGCATTATAAGGTGCAGCTGCTGCTGGGTGTAATCTAAAAGTTTTTCCAGGAAGAACTTTAACAAAATGAGCCATTAAGCTTCCTTTGTGAAGACTTGGATGTCTGTTGAAAAGAACAACATCTCCATCCTGCAAATGTCTTTCAACCTTGTAGCCTGGTTCAAGCTCTTCAATTATCTCTTCCTTTAATTCTTCTGTTATTTTCTTTCTCTTGCCGTCTGGCCTTATAACATAATTTGCTCCAGGATATTCACTTCCTTTTTTTATTAATTCCTTTAGTTTGTTAATATTAAGATCATTAACTGTTTCTGCAGATGTTACAACTGTTGCAATCTCATAAGGAACACCTACTTCATTTATTCCAATTGCTGGATCAGGAGAAATAACTGTTCTAGACGAATAATTAACTCTTTTACCAGCAAGATTCTTTCTTATCCTTCCTTCTTTTCCTTTGATTCTCTCAGTAATTGTTTTTAGTGGCTGTCCACTTCTATGCCTTGCAGGAGGTATTTTAGAGACACTATTGTCAAAGAATGTTGTGACATGAAATTGAAGTAAATCCCATAAATCCTCTATAATAACTTCAGGTGCTCCTGCATTAAGATTTTCCCAAAGTCTCTGATTTGCTCTTATTATATCTGATAATTTATGAGTTAAGTCATCTTCACTTCTCTCACCGCTTTCAAGTATAATACTAGGTCTTACAGTTACTGGTGGAACAAGCAAAGATGTTAATATAGCCCATTCAGGTCTTGTGCTTTTTGGGTCAATCCCTACTTTTTCTAATTCTTCATCAGGTATTTTAGTTAAAAGATCTCTTATCTCTATAGGAAATATTCTTTTCTTGCCTCTGTAAAAGCTCGTTGGTTTCTTTAATCTAACTCTTTCTTGTCTTGCATCACAGTGAGGACATTTTTTTCTGTCTTTTGCTCTCTTCAATCTCTTACTTCTTTTTTTGTATCTCTTAAGCTTTTTCTCTCCAAGAAGTAATTTTCCACATTCATGGCAAAAGCTTCTCAATCCAGATTCTATTAATGAGATGTATTTTAAGTGAATAACAGGTCTTGCAAGATCTATGCTTCCAGGATGTCCTAAACATTCTTTTAATCTTCCACCACATGTTCTACATCTTACTCCTGGGTCTATTGCACCAAGTCTTAAATCCATTAATCCTCCATCTACTGGATATCCATCAATATCATATAATTCAGGAGTTACTATTTTTGCAACAGATAATTTCTTGATTTGACTCGGATTCAACAGTCCAAACCTTATTTCTCCTACTTTCTTGCTTACTTGTTTTTTCATTTTATTCGTATTTGTTTTTTAATGTGAATTTACTGTGAATATGTAATCCCTGTAGCTCTTCTACAAGCAGTTTAAATGCATAAGACATTTCAACTGGCTCTATGCTCTCGCTTCCGCATATAGGACAAAAAGACTTTTCTCTTATCTTATCTTCAATCCCTATTGCTCCGCATTCAGTGCATATAGGAAGAGTTACTTTATCAGCATCATATCTTTCTTTAAGCAATAATGAGGCTCCGTGAGCAACTAGTGCTTGTTGTTCCATTTCTCCTAATCTAAGAGCTCCACCTCTTGCTCTTCCTTCAATAGGTTGTCTAGTTAATAATGCAACTTTTCCACTTGCTCTTCCATGCATTTTATTCGCAACCATGTATTTTAATTTCAAATAATATAGGTTTCCAACAAAAATCTTTGATTTTAATCTTTTTCCAGTAACTCCATCATACATTGTCTCTTTTCCATCATAACTAAATCCAAGCTCTTTTAATTGGTCTTCTAAATCTCTTTTGCTTTCTCCTGAGAATGAAGTTCCGTCAACAACCTCTCCTTTTAAACATCCAACTTTTCCTGCAAGCAATTCTAGCAAATAACCTACAGTCATACGACTTGGAAGTCCGTGAGGATTGAATAAAACATCAGGCTTTATACCTCTTGAAGTAAATGGGATATCTTCTTCAGGAATTATTGCCCCAATAACACCTTTTTGACCATGAGCAGTAGCAAACTTATCTCCTAATTCAGGAATTCTTTGATCTCTTGTTTTAACTTGAACAACCTTGTTTCCTTCTTCATCTTCAGTTATGAAAACTGCATCAACAACTCCTTGCTCTTCTTGTCTTAATGTGATTGATGATTCTTTTTTTGTCTTTACTGATATTTCCCTTGCCTCAGATAAGAACTTAGGAGGAGACATCTTACCAATTAATACTTCTCCTTCATCAACATCTGCCTCTGGATAGATTATTCCGTCTTTTTCAAGGTGTCTGTATGTTTCTTCTGTTCTGTACCCAGAAGTGTCTTTTTCAGGAATTCCTATTTCATCCTGTAATCCACCTGCATAATTTATCTCAATAGCATTATATGGCCTGAAGTAAAAACTTCTTCCAACACCTCTCTGGATTGAACCTTTATTGAATACTAATGCATCTTCCATGTTGTAACCTTCATAAGTCATAATAGCAACTGTTAGATTCTGACCTGCAGGATAGGTTTCAAGAGTGTCATAGACAAAACTTCTAACAATTGGTTTTTGAGGATATTGAAGAACTGAGACATCCGTATCTAACCTGCTTAAATAATTAGCAGCATATAATCCTAGTGCCTGTTTTTGAGTCTTGCTTCCTCTGTTTAATCTTGAACTCTGGTCGTGATTTCCATAAGGAACTAGGCTTGTAACAACACCAAATAAGTCCATACTATCAATTTCAAGATGAGTGTGCTTCTCATTAAGTTCCTCTTCATATAATGCAACAAGGGCATTTTCTTCTTCAGCAGCATCAAGATATTCTATTATTCCTTTTTTAACCAGGTCATTCCAAGTTATTTGATTTTGTTCTAATTGAATAAGATGCTCGTTTTTAAGCTTGGAAGCTCCATTTTCTACAATAATTAAAGGTCTTAGTGCCCTTCCTGGCTCAGTTGAGATTATTATGTCTCTTAATTTAGAATTGTTTCTTATGTTTAATTCCATTGGTAAAAGCCCTTCTCTTCTTTTTGACTTGACTGTTTTCACAAATTCCTCAGGGTTTTCAACGCTTCCTATAAACATTCCATTGTAAAATACATCACTTCCTTCTACACCTTCTTTTTTCAGACCCCATCCTTCTAAACCTTTTACAAAATTATCTTTGTTTAAATTAACTCTTGTTGATACTCTTGAAAGTATTGAAAGATTTTTTCTTAGACCAATTTCTGTTCCCTCAGGGGTTTCAATAGGGCAGAATCTTCCGTAATGTGTTGGATGAAGTGTCCTAGCCATGAAATTTTCCTGATCTGAAGGAAGCATACTTGAAACTCTCTGAAGTTGTGATATTGTGGCAAGATAATTTGTCTTGTCCATGTTTTGAGTAACTCCTTTTCTCTGTCCAATCCAACTTCCAGTAGCAAGAGCTGATTTTATTCTGTGACTGAACAAAGTAGACTTTGCCAATGTCTTTATTGAATAGAATTTCTTTCTTTTTGCAGATTTTTGCAATGAGTACTGCAGATCCCTAAAGAGTATTCTTAAATTTACTCTGAAAAGACTTGAAAGCAAATCTCCAGAAAGCCTAACTCTCTTATTAGCATAATGATCCTTATCTGTTTTTAACCCTGGATTTTCCTTTGCAATTAGAAATTTTTTAAGAAGTTTACATAGTGTGATTGCTTTCTGCATCCTATCCTTTTTCTCAACACCAATGTGAGGAAGAAGATAAGAGTCAATTCTCTTTTCAACTCTTTCTAATATCTCTTCTTTAGTTCCTTGAAGATTAGTTGTATCAGCAATGTGCATCATTGCATCTTCTTGGCTTGCAATGTTTACAAATTCATACAAATTAACAATAACACTGTCTGTTTCTTTTCCTATGTATTTAGAAATATCTGATTCTTTTGTTAATCCAAGAGCCTTTAAGATAACCACCATTGGCATTTCTCTGAACCTTGAAAAAGTAAGCCTAAAAACACCTTCTTTATCCTCTTTAATCGTTGTTGGGATTCTGTAAGTTCCTTTTAATGAGAAAACTCTCAAAGTTAGATTGTCTTTTTTATTTGTCTCAATGAATGGTCTGTTTTCTGCTAGATCCTCAGCCATAATCATAACTCTCTCATTTCCGTTGATAATAAAGTAACCGCCTGGATCCATTGGGTCAACACCTTTTTCAATTAATTCTTCTTTAGATAATCCAGATGTATTGCATATCTTGCTCCTAACCATTACAGGAATATTTCCAATGTCTACAACTTCAGAATCAACTTGGTCTTCTTTTTTAACAGTAAGCTCCATTTTTACTGGGGCTGAATATGTTAAATCTCTTAATCTTGCCTCAGTAGGGGTTATCAAGGAAGAGCTTCCGTCAGCCTCTATTACTTCTGGCTTTCCTACTTCTATTCTTCCCAAAGTAATTTCAAAATCATCTCCACTCATATTTTCAGAGACTTCTTCAACAATCTCCTGCATTCTTTGTTCTATGAAATTATTAAAAGAAGTAATATTTGATTCTACAAGTGAATGGTTTTGCAAGTAGTTTTTTACTATAAGATGTTTGTTGTCCTTGACCATTTTGTTGTCTTTTGTTCTCCTATTTATATTAAGTTAAGATTTTTAATTGATTAAACTACAGCTCTGTAGTATGAAGCTTTTTTACCTTCATCATCTTCTCTCTCTATTTCTATTATATCTCCCTTTTCACACTTTTCAGGAAGAGCAGGATCATTTGAGAGAATCTTTGGCAATTGGGCTTTTGAAATGTTTAAATCCTTTAATAACTTTTGAACTTCTTTTTCATTAAGTTTCTTGTGTTTAGGTTGTAGAATATGGGACATCTTAAATTTTAAAGCGTTAGGTAGTCTTAACACTTAGATTAGACTTTAACAACTTTATAATAATAAATGGTAAAAATTCATTTAAAAACCTTTGGTTTTTGTCTTAAATTAGACAAAGTAGAAAATCCTTCTTATTTTCCTGATTTATGCAAGAAAAATGGCCTCGACGGGATTTGAACCCGCGACACCTAGCTTAAAAGGCTAGTGCTCTGCCAGGCTGAGCTACGAGGCCCTATATAAATGTAAAATAATGAGATAAAAACAGTTTAAAAAAGCTTTTATTAATTTTTGTTAGGTTTTATTGAAAGTTTAAGATGAGTAAGATGCTTTCTTGCTCTTATAAGACACTGTTCAATTTCTCTTCAAAATCTTCTTGAGAAATGCTTCCAACAAATCTTTCTTTTATTTTTCCGTTTTCAAAAAGAACAAAATTAGGAATAGATGAAACATCATATTTTTGACCAAGGGCAGACTCCTCACCAACATTAACTTTTCCAAATTTTATTTTATCTTTAAATTTCTGACTTAGCTCATCAATAATAGGAGACATCATCATGCATGGCATGCACCACTCTGCGTAAAAATCAATTAAAACTAATTCATCTGATTTTATAAAATCCTCAAATTCTTTTTTTGTTAGTTCTGGAACAGTATCATTTCCTGTCATTTTCTTTTTGCTCATTTATTAAGTATGATATTAATTGAAATAAGTAAAAACATGTTGTTTATAAAATTATTGAATTCCTGCACTCACAAATCCATTTTCCCATCTAACATTTTCACTTAGTTCATCAACTTCCATAACTTCTGCAGTCATAATTGGCTGAATCAAAAGCTGTGCAATTCTATCTCCTAATCTCAACTTTTTCACAATAAGGCTCTGCAATCTTTTTTAGTTCCAAAAGATAACTTTCCCTAGTGTTTGGTTCTTCATAATATGACTTATCTATTAATTTGCCATTGTTTCTAAATCCCTGCAATGCAAATTTCTTAACCTTTTCACCTTTTAGCAAATTATTAATATCCTTCATCATTTTCTCAAATTCTTCTTCATTATGAAAACCCTCTAAGATAGTTGTTCTAAACTCATAATTTTTCAAATCTCCTAGATTCTTATGAATCGCTTTAATTGATTTTTTAATTTTCTCAATATCAATTTTGGAATTGGTTATATTATTATATTTATCAAAAGAGCTTTTAACATCCATTGAAACAAAGTCAATAAGATTTTCTTTAAAAAATTCTTTTAGTTTATTGGGAAAGCTTCCATTTGTATCTAGTTTTATCTTATATCCTTTTTTCTTGATTTTCTTTAAGAAATCTTTTTCAAGACTTAAGCACGGCTCTCCACCAGTAATGCAAATACCCTCAAGCTGATTTTTTCTTTTTTCTAAAAAATCCAAAACCTCTTGCTTTGAGATATCAGGATGTTCTTCTTTTTCTTTTATGACAAGCTCTGGATTGTGGCAAAAACCACATTTAAAGTTGCATCCAAATAAGAAGATTGTGCATGCTATATTACCAGGATAGTCTATGAGTGTTGTTTTCTGGAGGTGTTTTATTTTCATCTTCTCAAAAATCACTCTTGAGACTTAAATTCTTTCCTATCTTTAAATTCCTCTTGTTTTCCAACGTTCCACTGCCTCACAGGCCTAAGGTATCCGACAACTCTAGAGTACACTTCACATTTTGTTCTTTTTTTATTTGTCATTTTAATATCTCTTTTTATTGATTTGATCTCTTTTTATTTGGTATTATTCATTTAATGATTTTGGTGAATCATTTAGTGAGTTTGAAGATTTTTCTTGATTTGTAATTCCTATTTCTGCATCGCATTTAGGGCAAAACTCATGCTCTCCTGAAAGATATCCATGTATTGGACATACTGAAAAAGTTGGAGTAATCGTAAAGTATGGAAGATGAAAGTTTTCAGCTATTTTCTTAACCATTTTTTTCACTCCTGTTTTTTCTAGCCTTTCCCCTATAAAGCCATGGAAAACAGTTCCTCCTGTGTATTTTGTTTGAAGAGGGTCTTGCATTTCTAAAGCTTCAAAAATGTCATCTGTATGTGCAACTGGAAGCTGACTAGAGTTAGTATAATATGGCTCTGCTTCTTTTTTCTTAACCTTTTCTTCATTAGCAACAAGGATTCTTCCGAATTTCTTTTTATCACTTCTAGCAAATCTATAGGTTGTTCCCTCTCCCGGAGTTGCTTCAAGATTGTAAATATTTCCTGTTTCATTTTGAAACTCCTGAAGTTTGTCCCTCATAAATTCAAGAACCTTTTCAGCAAAAGCAAGGCCTTTCTCAGTAGTGATATTTTCTCCAGGCATGAAATTCATTATTGCTTCATTCATTCCAAGCAATCCAATTGTGGCAAAATGATTTTTCCAGTATTCTCCAAATCTTTTTTTAACACTTCTCAAATAAAATCTAGAATAAGGATAAAGCCCTTTTTCAGTGAATCTTTCAATTGTCTTTCTCTTTATTTCAAGACTTTCTTTTGCAAGCTCCATTAAGTGAGCAATTTTGTTTAAGAAATCCTCCTTATCAACAGCAGTGTATCCTATACGAGGAAGATTAATAGTAACTACCCCAATGCTTCCAGTAAGAGGGTTGCTTCCAAACAATCCTCCGCCTCTTTTTCTTAATTCTGTTTGATCTAGTCTTAATCTACAACACATACTTCTTGCATCTTCTGGATTCATGTCAGAATTTACAAAGTTAGAAAAATAAGGTATACCATATTTTGCAGTCATTTCCCATACTAAATCCAGCTTTTCATTGTCCCAGTCAAAATCTTTTGTAATATTATAGGTAGGTATAGGAAAAGTAAAGACCCTGCCATTAGCATCTCCTTCAATCATGCATTCTGCAAAAGCCTTGTTGAACATATCCATTTCTTTTTGAAATTCTTTGTAAGTCTCTTTTTGAGGTTTTCCACCTATAATAATATGTTCATCTTTCATAAATTCTGGGACATCCATATCCATTGTTATATTTGTAAATGGGCTCTGAAATCCCACCCTTGTGGGAACGTTTAAATTAAACAAAAATCCCTGCATAGCTTGTTTTACTTGGTCATAAGATAAGTTATCATATCTTATGAAAGGAGCCAATAATGTATCAAAGTTTGAAAAAGCCAAGGCTCCTGCAACTTCTCCAGTTAAAGTATAAAAGAAATTTACAATCTGCCCTAGCGCCGTCCTTAAATGCTTAGGAGGTTTTGAAGCTATTTTTCCTTTAACACCAACAAATCCAACTGTCAATAAATCCTTTAAATCCCATCCAACACAATAAGCACCTAGAGTTCCTAAGTCGTGGATGTGCAAATCACCATTGTCATGAACTTTTCTTATTGCCTCAGGATACACTCTTCTCACCCAGTAATTTTTGATTATCTTAGTTGCAATATAATTATTAAGACCTTGCAGAGAATACCCCATATTTGAATTTTCCTTAACCATCCAGTCATCTAATCCAATATAATCCTCAACAGCTTCAATAGTGTCAAATAATCCTTTGACATTTCTCAATTCCTCGTGTGATTTTCTGTAAAGAATATAAGCCTTAGCAACTTTTGCATGTCCTTCTTCAATAAGAATCTTTTCAACTAAATTTTGAACCTCCTCTACATCTGGGATTCCTTTTTCTCCGTGTCTTTTTACAATCTCTTTCTCAATCAAATCAACAATCTCATAAACCCTTTTTTTGTCTTCCCCTCCAACTGCTTTTACAGCTTTCCAAATAGCCTCAACAATCTTGTCTTTGTTGTACATTACAACATTTCCATCTCTTTTCCTTATTTTTGATATCATTTTTCTCACAAATCTTTTAGTTCTTTTTTAAAATCTTTAATATCTTGAAAATCTCTGTAAACTGATGCAAATCTAATGTAAGCAACATTGTCCAACTTTTTTATCTTTTTCATAACCATTCTTCCAATTGTTGAGCTTTTGATTTCTTTTTTCCCTTTTTTCCTTAATTGCTCTTCAATTTTGTTTATCATTTTTTCTATTTTCTTTTTTGGAACAGGTCTTTTTTCAAAAGCCCTTTCAATACCTGCTTCTAATTTTTCTTTGTCAAATGGTTCTCGTGAGCCATCTTTTTTAATAACATACAAATTTTTCTTGTTGACTCTCTCATATGT
>WJLC01000010.1 GCA_014728745.1 Candidatus Pacearchaeota archaeon | reverse complement strand
AAATTAAAGAGAAGCCAGAAACAGAGAAAAAGCCAAATAAGATAACTCAAAATAAAGAATAAAATACAACAATTCTTATAAACAACTCTAACATCATTTTTTTATGGATGAAAATTATCAACAAAAGAGTGAAAGTTCTTTTCAATCCCAAAACAAGGAAAATTCAAGCCCTGTTCAAAATATGTCTGGATTTTCTTCTAGTTCTGGTTCTAGTTCTGCAAATGAAATAGATAGAGAGTTAGAAGAACTTTTGAAAACCCAAAAAGCCAAAATTAAGGTTGTTGGAATCGGAGGCGGAGGAAACAATTCCTTAAGTAGAATGAAAGAAATAGGAATTAAAGGAGGAGAACTTGTCGCTATTAATACAGATGCTCAGGATTTATTATATGCAAATGCAGATCAAAAAATACTTATTGGAAAAGAATTAACCCAAGGGCTTGGAGCTGGAAGCAATCCAAGAATTGGAGAAGAAGCAGCTAAAGAATCTGAATCAGACATTAAAAAGAAGATGGCTGGAGCAGATATGATATTCATTACTTGTGGTTTAGGAGGGGGAACAGGTACAGGAGCTGCCCCAGAAGTTGCAAGAATAGCAAAGAAAATAGGATCATTGACCATAGGAGTTGTAACTCTGCCTTTCACAATAGAAGGAAGAAAAAGAATTGAGAATGCAATGCTTGGACTAGAAAAAATGGAGGCCATGGTTGACACACTGATAGTTATTCCAAATGACAAGCTTCTTGAGCTTGCTCCAGAATTGCCACTGCACACTGCATTCAAGATTTCAGACGAAATCCTTACAAATGCTGTAAAAGGAGTCACAGAGCTTGTAACTGTCTCTGGACTAGTTAATTTAGATTTTGCAGACATTAAGACAATTATGATGGACGGAGGAGTCTCTTTAATAGGAATGGGAGAATCAGATACAGAACAAAGGTCATTAGATGCTGTTGCAAAAGCAGTTCAAAACCCTTTGCTTGATGTTGACATCTCAGATGCAACTGGAGCTCTTGTTAATGTTGTTGGAGGAGATGATATGTCTCTTGACGAATGCAAAGAAGTAATAGAATCAATAGGTCAAAAATTATCACCAGACGCTAAGTTAATTTGGGGAGCTCAAATATCTCCAGACATGGAAAAATCCGTGAGAGTATTGCTTATTGTCACAGGTGTAAAAAGCTCTCAAATTCTCGGAGATGCAGGCTCAATGGATGAGATAAAGCATCGTGAAATAGAAGAGGAATTGGGAATTGAATTTTTTGAATAAACGTGCAAAAGTTAGGGAGAGGGAATGTTTAATTCATATAATTTTTTTGGAAGAACAAGATATTTTGATGAAAATCCAGGAAGAGGATACGCTGTTTTAAGAACAGGAATAATAAAAGCAAGTAATAAAGAAGAGGCAGTTGAGGAATTGAATTCTAATGATATTACTGTTGAGAAAATCAGAGTAAAAAGAACATATAAGGGAGAGCTTGAGAAAGTTGTTATTAAAGAGGATAGGGTATCAGGAGAAAGCCTTGATGATTAAAAACAAACAATTTTAAAAACCTTTTATTTCTAATAAAACCATGAGTATAAAATCATTCATACCAAAATGCAAGAGAGTCTGGATGGCATTAAAAAAGCCAAACAAAGAGGAGTTTTGGACAACTGCAAAAGTATCTGCCATAGGTGTGGCAATATTAGGAACATTGGGTTTTGCAGTTTCAATAATAATGAAAATTTTTGTGTAAACCTTTTAATTTAAATGAAAAAGAAAATAATCAAGACAATTAAGACAATTACTGTAAGATTAAGTCATTTATTCATTCTTCTCCTGGCATTGGCACTAATCATGATTTTTGGAAAGCCTCTGCTCTTTTATTTTTCTGTAGCTTTTTTATTAATCGCAGGAATTGTAGAGGAAGTGTTCTTGCAGAAATTCTACTCCCCACAAAAAAGAATTCCTAAAAAAGGAGCTTTGCTAAGAGCTGTTTTATGGGTTCATTCCCCTATTATGTATATTAAAAGACATGGGATAAAAATATATAATTTTGAAAAAACTGGATACCTCACATCCATCTTTGCATATCTTATAATTCTTTTTTATGTTGTCATTACTCTCGCAATTTCATTTTACTCTGATTGGGCAGTATTGATTTACTTAATTCCTGTTATAACAAACATTGTTTCTTTTTGGAAGAATAATTATATTATTTATGTCCCAAAAAGCCAGAAAAACAAGAAAAAACCCAAAAGATAATTTTATAAACCTCATTTTTATCATAAATATATCTACTTCTTAAGAAGTTATGAAGTAGCTGAAGCAAAATCAAAATAATATCAGAATAAAACAAATTAAATTAAGTTAAAATAAACAAAAAACAAAATAAAATGATTTTTATTATAAAAGTAACAACAAACAAAGAAGCAAGAGCAGTTGAGATGATTGCTCATAAAGTGAAAAGAAAAAAGCTTAATGTACATTCTATTTCACACCCTCATGGTCTAAGAGGATATATTCTTTTAGAAGCAGAAGACAGAGATTCAGCTGAAGAAGCAGCCTATAATCTTCCTTATGTTAAAGGAATCATTGGAAAAACAATAACATATGATGAAGTCAAAGGAATGATAGAGCCTTCAATAAGCAATGTTACAATAAGAGAAGGAGATATTGTAGAATTAACAGGATCTACACTTAAAGGAGAAAAAGCAAAAGTTAAGAGAATAGATAAGCAAAAAGAAGAGATTGTTGTAAGTCTTTTAGGAGCAGTTGTCCCATTACCTGTTACAGTTAAAATAGATAATGTTAGAGTAATAAGAAGAGACAAGAAAGAATCAGATAAAGAAAAAAAGTAAAAAAGATAAATCATACTAAAAACCAAAAATAATTAAAGTAAACAAAAAACAAAATAAAATGCAAATAAAACTTTTAGTTGAGGGCGGTTCAATGCAACCAGGACCTGTACTGGCTCAGAAGCTTGGACCAGCAGGAATAAACATAGGAAAAGTTATTTCTAGTGTTAATGATGCAACAAAAGAATTCAAGGGTCTAAAGGTTCCAGTTGAGCTAGATGTTGATACCGCAACAAAGGACTTTGATGTAAGGGTTTTTTCACCCCCTGTTTCAGAATTATTGAAAAAAGAACTTGGAGTAGACAAAGGCTCAGGAATCCAGGGAAAATTACAAGTTGCAAATGCTTCAATCGAACAGATTATTTCAATAGCAAAGCAAAAAAGGCAGAATCTTCTTGCTAAAGATTTTAAATCAGCTGTTAAATCTGTACTTGGAACATGCACAAGCTTAGGAGTTTTAGTTGAAAATAAAATGCCAAAGGATTTGGCAGAAGATATTGACTCTGGAAAATTTGATGAGGAGATTAATTCTCAAAAAACAGACACTTCTCCTGAAAAGAGAAAGAAACTAGACGAATACTTTAAGGAAGTTCATAATAAGCAAGAAAAGAGAATTGAATTAGAAAAAGCAGCTGAAGAAGCAGAAGAAGCAGAGGCAGCAGCTGCAGCAGAAGGTGAAGCTAAACCCGGAGCAGATGCAGGAGCTGAACCTGGAAAAGAAGCAGCAAAGCCAGTAGCGGCAGGTAAAGAAGCAGCAAAGCCAGGAGCAGGCAAGGCAGAAGGTGCTTCATCTGAGAAAAAGAAATAATTCACAATAAACAAATAATAAATAATAAGTAAAAATAATAAAAAAATAAGTTTATAAAATCCTTAAAGTTACTTATTCCAATAAGGGGCTGTGGGGTAGCCTGGTAGCCTATGAGGTTTGGGGCTTCATGACCGCGGTTCGAATCCGCGCAGCCCCATTTTGCTAAACTTTAAAATCCTACAATAATCAAGCATAATAACAGAAAATAACTGTAAAACAAGATAATAAATAGAATAAAAAATAGAAAATGCCTACAAAAACAAAACATTCAAAATCAGCAGGCCGTTTTGGCCCAAGATATGGTAAGACTGTAAAGGACAGATTAATAAAAGTAGAGGAAAAACAGAGAAAAAAGCAAAAATGTCCTTTTTGCGAGAAATTAGGAGTAAAGAGACTATCAACAGGAATATGGAAATGTCCTAAGTGTGATAAGAAATTCGCATCTGATGCTTATTATCTTAAAAAATAATCAAGAATAAGGAAGAATAGACAAAATATAAAGAATAAATGAAAACACATAAAAACCACAAAATTAAATAAATAATAATAGATAAAATAAACTAACAAACAAAATGCCAACATACAAATGCTTTGAGTGCGAGAAAAAGATTACAACTAAGAAACTTGACAAAAGATTTGTCTGCCCTCAATGTGGTGGAAAAATTTTCTATAAGCCAAGAACTAAACTTAAAAAAATAAAAACTGATTAAAATGCCAGACCAAAACAAATTACAAGAAATGCAGATTCTAGAACAAAACCTACAAAACATTCTTATGCAAAAACAGACTTTTCAGATTGAATTAAAAGAAACTCAATCAGCTTTAGATGAGATTGAAAAATCAGGAGATGAGGTTTTCAAGATTGTCGGACAATTAATGGTTAAATCTGATAAAGAATCTGTAGATAAAGAGCTGAAAAAGAAAAAAGAACTTTTGGAATTGAGAATGAAAACTCTTGATAAACAAGAGAAATCTTTGTCAGAAAAACTTGAATCAATAAGAGAAGAAATAATGGGCTCAGCGGATTCTTCAAGGGCATCAAAGCAATCAAAATCCTCAACACAATCAAAAAACAAAGACAAGAACAAAGAGAAAAAATAGCCTTGTTTTGCTTTCTTCTTTCTATAAAATATACAACACACTTACGAAATCTTTATAAATCTCTCCCAGTATAATCTACTATGGTTTTTAAGAGGATAAAAAAGGCACTTTCAGGCTCAGATGAACCTGACATTAACGAAGAATACATTGAAATTGACTTAGAGCAAGAAGAAGAGAAAGATAAAAAGGTCAAGGTTAAAGTTTTTGTTCTAAAGAGATACGAAGATGTGACTCATATTCTTAATGCACTTAGAGAAGGGCTTACTATAGCAATAATTGATTTTAAGACCCTGAAGCAAAAAGACCCTATTGAATTAAAGCGTGCAGTTTCTAAAATTAAGAAAACCGCAGATGCTTTAGAGGGAAGTATTGCAGGCCATAACAACATAGTTATTGTAACACCTTCTTTTGCAAAAATTTACAAGCAAGAAGATGTGAGTGAAGGTAAGAAAAGCCCTGAAGAAAAGTTTTATTAATCCTGAGAAAAAACAATTCTTATGAAAACACCTAAAACACTTTTTATTCCAGCAAAATCTAAATCAGTAGTTAATAAATCAAAGATTGCTGAGATCTCAGGCAAGCTACCTAAAAAATTAGCCATTGTTTATTCTATACAATTTAAAGAAATCGCTAAAGACATAAAAGAGATACTTTCTGAGCAAGAAAACCATGAAATTCTTTCATTTAAGCAGGTTTTAGGATGTAGCAAACCAGATTTCCCAAAACAGATTCAAGCAGTCCTATTAATAAGTACAGGAAAATTTCATGCATTGTCTATGGCTTATTCAATGAGCAATTCTGAAAAAAATTCTTCTGTTCCTATTTATATACTTGATAAAAACCAATTAATTAAGATAACTGGAAAAGATATGGAGAAATTTAAGCAAAGGCAAAAAGCCACTTATGTTAATTTCCTAAATTCAAAAACAGTAGGAATACTTGCCTCAACTAAACCTGGCCAAAATAGATTGAAAAAGGCTTTGAATCTTAAGAAAAAGCTAGGCCAAAAATCAAAGAATCCTTATTTGTTTATATGTAATAATATAAGCACATTAGAGTTTGATAATTTCCCAAACATAGATTCTTGGATAAATACTGCATGTCCTAGATTAGATATGGAAAGCAATGCTGTTATTAATAGCTCAGAATTAGAGAGTTATCTTAAGGCATAGTTCTTAGATTATTTTTATTAGTAATTAAATTCTTAAATTAAATGCTAGACATAGCAAAAACAGATTTTATGGCTACTATTATTGTAGCAGGGATAAATAAAACAAGAAGTGCAGAAAACATTGAAGTGACTATATCAACAACACCTATTCCTATTAGGCTCTCTCTTACACTTTCCATTCCAAATTTACTTAATATAACTAATATTGCTCCAGTAAGCATAAATGCTTGAGAATCTTTTCCCCCCGTAATCATGCTTCCCACAACAACTCCCAGAATAAGAAGAACAAGATAAATCGGAGCACTAATTGATTTTAATGTGTTAACTGTAAACAAGGTTGTTGATAATCCAATTAATATAGCTAGAATAACTCCTATTAAAAAGCTCCATGCAGCCACAGAATTTTCACGTGATTTTAGCATTTTCTCCTTTGCATTTTAGCATTTTCTCCCTTGCATTTTAGCATTTTTCCTCTTTTGCATTGTATTTGCCCTCTTTATGTTATTGTTTTATCGTCCCTAAAATATATAAATGTTTTGAACACTTATAATAATAGTATTGGAGTGAAAAAGTCCTTGAAAAACACCTTTTCCAAACTATTTTTTGTATAATAGAAAGGTTTATAAACTATAGTAACTCCAGAGTGACACAGTAAAATGAGATCAAAGATATTAGGTTTATTCAGTGTAGGTATTTTAGCATTACTAATGTTAGTATCATTTGCAAGTGCAGCTAGCACTTTCACTGTTGATAAAGACTCAGTAAGTTTTGGTCTTGAAGATGATTCTAAGCAAATAACTGTTACTAATCTTAATAGTTCAGTATTGCTTGATATTAGCGCAAACACTATAATAATTGATGGAAGAGCATTCACTATTAGTGGAAATCTAACAAATATTAATGCTTCAAACCCAAGTGTCTTAACAATAGAACCAGTAAATGATATTGATTTCAGTGAGATTGATGTTTTAGAAGATCTTTCAACAGTATTAACTCTTACAGACACAAACAATCCTTCTGAAAAAGAAAATGTTACAGTGAGTATAGCAACTTCTGAATTCTGCGATTATACTAATAAAGACAATGATTTAGACATTAAAATAGATGATATATCTAACCAAGGAGTTGGAGATGATGATAAATGGTATCCAATGGATTCAATTAAAGTAAGACTTGAGATAGATAATGATGCTGACAATGATGTTGATGATATTAGTATTGAATGGGGTCTTTACAGCAAAAAAACAGATTCATGGGTAATTGATGTTGATGAAGAAGACACTATTGATCTTACAGATGATGATAAAGAAGAAATTGAATTTGAATTTGATTTAGATGATGATTTAAATATTGATGTTGATGAATTAGATGACGGAGATTATGTTCTTTATGTAAGAGCTACTGGAACTTCAGACACATCAGGAACTCCAAAAACATGCGCATCAGATTCAGAGCAAATTGACATTGAAGTAGAAAAACACTATGTTATAATCAAGGATTTTAAGGTTATAGGTTCAACTTTTTGCGGAAGCACAGTTCAATTAACTGCAGATATTTGGAACCTAGGATCAAAAGAAGAAGAAGACGTAAGAATTGATGTTTATAATTCTGATTTAAAGATAGATGAGCAAATAATTGTGAGCTCAATAAGTGAGTTTGATGACAAGGATTTGAACCTTGAATTCACAATTCCAGAAGGAATAGAGGAAAAGAATTATCATCTTAACTTAGAGGTTTATGATGATGATGGAGATATTTATGAAAGCCATAAAGAATCAAAATACCAGGTTCCTATAGAAGTAAGTGGAAATTGCCAAATAATTCCTAGAACAAGAGTTCTTGCAAGCCTAGAATCTGGAGGAAAGGCTGGAGAGCAAATGGAAATAAAGGCAACAGTTACTAATGAGGAAGATGAATCAGATACATTCACAATAAATCTTGGAGATTACGCATCATGGGCTGAATTAGAATCTATTGAACCTGAGACTGTGACTCTTGATTCAGGAGAATCTAAAGATGTTATAATTACTCTAAATGTAGATAAAGATGCTGATGAAACTGAGACAATGAATGTACTTGTAGAAGGTTCAGATGGCGGTGTTTTAAGCCAGCCAATTGAGGTTTCAATTGACAAGGGATTCTCACTTTCAGGAATGTTCTCAGGAAATGGATACCTTTGGGGAATTGCATTGCTTAATGTAGTTTTGATTTTAATAATTATAATTATTGCTGTTAAAGTAACAAGACAATAAATCAAATAAAAATAAATTTCTTTAATTTTAAATCTCTATTAAAACCTTTTAATAAAAATGATTTTCTTTAATCTAATAAAGGAATTTTTAGATTTCTTTTTAGCTGTTTATTATTAATTCTTTTAAGAGACTCAATAGTTTAATAAATGATTTTTACTTTTGCATTGCATGAAAAAAGAGACTAAGAGAATCTTTTTATTATTTGCAAGATACTTGTTTATGATACTAATAGCATTGCCAAATCTTTACTTATTTTATTTGATTTTTACTCCAGCAACTGTTTATTTTATTTATTACATACTCAATTCTTTCTTAGAAGTGACTCTTTTCAAGTCTATTTTCATATTTAATGGCTTTTCAGTAGAAATAATTCCTGCATGTGTAGCAGGAGCAGCTTATTATTTTCTTTTAGCATTAAACCTCGCTGTTCCAAAGATAAGGCCTAAAAAAAGGCTTTATATGGTTGGATTTGCATTTGCAAGCTTGTTCATATTTAATGTCCTAAGAATACTTGTTTTAATGCTAGTCTTGTCTCTCAGTTATTCTGCAGGCTCTTTAGCTTTATTTGATCTTATTCATCAAGGCTTTTGGTATGCGATGAATGTGTTGGTTGTAGTGGCTATATGGTTTGCAGAGGTTAAAATATTCAATGTAAAGGAAATACCTGTTTATAATGATATTAAATTTTTATACAAGAAATCTCTTTTTTCTAAATCTAAAAAATCCAAAGCAAAACATCAAAAATCTAAAAAAAGAAATTAATAAAATTAAGTGTTCCAAGAGTTCCTAGCAAAACAAGTATCCCTGCTATCAGAACTCCAAGAGATATGGCTAAAATACTCTGTTTTCTCTCTAATCCAAGTAGCCATGATACTAAACAACCACTCCAAGCCCCTGTTCCAGGCAAAGGAACAGCAACAAATAAGACCAAAGCAAGAAAGCCACCTTCTTCATATTTTCTCTCAAATTTATCTACCTTTTTTTGAAACCTTTTAATGTAGTGATTAAACATTTTTTTATAAGGTGTTATGTTCATGAATGCCTCATGCAAGTAATCAAGAAAAAAGAATATAACAAAAATCATAAGAATATTTAGTATAACAATAAGAAAAAAGACTAAACTTATTGGAACAGAATTTTTCAAAGCAAAATCAATTGCAACAGGCAAGCCAATTCTTAGTTCTGTTACTGGAGCAATAGTAAGAAGAAGAGCATAAATAAGCTGCATCATTTTTTTATTCTAAAGGCTCAACCTTTTCTGCGTGCTTCACAAGAGCCTCGACCATAAACCTTTCTGTACTTTTCAAAACCTCGCACTCATCAGCAATAATTTCATAGCAAGCTGGACCTATTTGATTTATTTGAGTTGTTTCAGACTCTTTAGCAGGTCTTATATTAACATACATATACCTTCCATCACCTTCATAATCACAAGTAGCGTTTGCATCTGCCATGACACTAATTCCCATAGCTCGAAGATTAACCATGTTGGCAATTGAAATAACCACATCTCCTTTTTTCTCTCCAACACACTCAAAAGCCTCTTCATCACTGGCATTTAAGATAAGCCTGTACATACCATCTGAAAATTTTCTTCCTAAATCTATTTCATTTTTTTCTTGCTCATAATCAAAATTAAAAGGTATTTCTTCTCCTAGTTTCTCAGGATTATTTCTTAGATAAATATTATATGGAACTTTTTTTAAACCATATCTCACAGGGAATGAAACCTTGTAAAAAAACAAGTCTCCTTCTTGCACCATCTCGCCAGTAAGTCCTCTGTAATCAAAGTATTTAGCTGAGTCAATAACAAACATCATTACAAAGAATAAAACAAGAACTGCACCTAAAATAATAAGAAACCATTTTAGTATTGTATTATATCTTTTCATCTCTTTTTTGCTAGCCTGTTTTTTCTTCATAGACCCGCAAACAGTTTTAAGCTGCTCTTTTTTCCCATTCTTTTTTTTCTCAATCTCAAAAGTCTCGCAAACCTCTTCTTTTTCTTGCTTTTTATTTTTGTCTTTTTTACCTGATTTAGACTTCTTTTTCTTAGTGCTTTTTTTCTTTTTAGCCATGATATATTATTT
>WJLC01000009.1 GCA_014728745.1 Candidatus Pacearchaeota archaeon | reverse complement strand
GCTTATGGTTCTGGAAAAACTCAGCTAGGATTAACCCTGGCTGTTAATTCTCAATTGCCAAAAGAAAAAGGGGGAGCAAATGGCAAAACTGTTTTTATAGACACTGAAGGGACTTTTAGACCTTCTAGAATAAAACAGATTGCTGAAGGTGTTGGAGCAAATCCTGAAAAGGTTTTGAAAAATATTTTAGTTGCAAGAGCCTTTAATTCAGATCATCAAATGCTTTTGCTTGAGAAAGTAGAAGAGATGATTAAGAATGATGAAGAGCCAATTAGGCTTTTAATAATAGATTCTTTAACTGCTCATTTTAGAGCAGAATTTTCAGGAAGAGGCCAGCTTGCAGACAGGCAGCAAAAACTAAACAGATACATGCACAGCATCATGAGATTAGCAGAAACCCATAATCTTGCAATTTATGTTACTAACCAGGTTATGGCAAACCCTGCCCAATTATTTGGAGACCCTACAACAGCCATAGGAGGAAATATAGTGGGTCATGCATCTACTTACAGAATTTACTTGAGAAGAGGTAAAAAAGGCTCAAGAGTAGCTAAACTTGTTGATAGTCCTAATTTGCCAGATAATGAAGCACAATTTTATCTTACTGAAAAGGGTGTTGTTGATAAAGCCTAAAATTCTTTCGTCTTTTTTATTTTAGTTTATTATATTTTTATGTTGTCACTCAATTATTTTTCCTCTGTAAAGCATAAGGCTTGCGATTTTTTCTTTTATTTGCCAAGGCCATATAACTGCAACAACTATTTCTGAATTGTCTTTAGATTTAGAATAAAACATTGGTTGGTCTATTTCCCTAGCGTGCTGATAAGGATGAAAATTCTCCCACTGTTTTAGGGTTTTTTTCATTTCCTCAGGAGTTGGTTGATTTTCTGGAATGAATTCATCAAAAATTTCTTGAAGGACTTTTTTTGTTTCTTCAATTCCTGGCTTGTCTCTGTATCCTATCTTCGCATGCCCAACCCAGATGTTAAAGTTTTTTGTTAGGTCGTTTTTTAGATTAAATCTTTCAATTAGTTCTTTGATTTCATCAAAATCCATACACCCTATAAGGGTTGTTTACATATATATTTATCTGTTTTTCTGGAAAGATTTTATTTGGGTTATTCTTCTGGAATTTAACTAACTATTTCATGCTCTTCGAACCATAACCTAATTTCTCTTTCTGCATTTTCCTTACAATCAGAGGCATGAATTACATTTTCAAACACGCCTGTTTTAGTGTTGATTCTTCCATACTTGCCTCTTATTGTTATTGGATTTGCTTCCTCTGGATTTGTTTTTCCAGCAAGTTCCCTAACTTTTGTGATGGCATCAACACCTTTGTAAACCATTGCAAAAACTCTGTCTGTATGATACTCTCCCATTATGTATTTAATCAGCTCTTCAAAAAAAGGTTTTTCTTTGTGCTCTTCATAATGGCTTTCTGCTAATTCCCTAGAGACATTAACAATTTTTGCACCTACAATTTTTAGTTCTGTTTCAGAAAGCTTTGAAATTATATTTCCTGTTAAGCTTTTTATTAACCCGTCTGGCTTTATTAAAATAAGACTTCTTTCTTCATTTTTTACTTTATTTTTTTCTTCAGACATTGTATATTTTTTTATTATATTAAGTTTTTAAAGCTTACTTTCTGTGTTAATTCATGGCAGAAAATAATCCAGAGCCTAATCAAAAAAGGAATTGGATGATTGCAGATTTGCATATTCATTCTAGGTTTTCAAGGGCCTGCAGTAAAAAAATTAACATACCTAATTTAGCTAAATGGGGCAAGATAAAAGGGTTGGATTTAATTGGAACTGGAGATTTTTCTCACCCTATTTGGATTAAAGAGCTAAAGGAGACTCTTGTTGAAAAAAAAGATGAAAGTGGCGAGGGAACAGGAATTTATTTTTATGAGAAAGATAATGATAGATTTAAATTTATTATTACTGGAGAGATTTCTTTGATTTACACTCAGGGGCATGGAAGAAAGGCACACCTTGTTTTGCTTATTCCAAATATACAAACTGCTGAAAAGATTAATTCATATCTTGATACTAAAGGAAGAAGAGATTATGATGGAAGGCCAATATTCAAGATATCTTGTGAAGAATTTACTAAAGACATGATGAATATCTCCAAAGACATAGAAGTTATCCCAGCTCATATTTGGACACCTTATTTTGGGGTTTTTGGAAGCATGTCTGGTTTTGATAGTTTAAAAGAAGCATTTGGAGAACAGCTTGAAAATATCCATGCTATTGAAACAGGAATAAGCAGTGATCCCCATATGAATGCAAAAATAAGTGAATTAAAAAAGATAGCAATAGTAAGCTTTTCTGATAGCCACAGTTTCTGGCCTTACAGGCTTGGCAGAGAGGCAACAATCTTCAAAAAGTCTGATTCTTACAAGGACATAATAAAACAAATAAGAGAGAGGACATTTATTGGCACTATTGAGACTGATCCAGCTTATGGAAAGTATCATTTTGATGGTCACAGAAAGTGTGGTTTTTCTTGCTCTCCTGAAAAAACAAAAGAGCTTAAGGGCATTTGCCCTAAATGCAGAAAATCATTAACCTTAGGTGTTGATTACAGGGTTGAAGATCTTGCTCACAAACATAGTGAGAGTGATGAAGTAGCAGGAAAGCCTTTATTCGACACTAAAAAATACTATACTTTGCTTCCTCTTCATGAAATTATTTCTTTGCATACAGGAGTAGGAATGCAGAGCAAAACAGTTTGGAAGATATACAATGATTTAATTGAAAAATTTGGAAATGAATTTAATGTTCTCTTAGATGTTTCTAGAGAAGAGTTTATTGAAAAAGGTGTAGAGCCTAAACTTATTGGATTAATACTTAAAAACAGAAGTGCTAATATTAGAGTTAATCCTGGATATGATGGGGTTTATGGAGAAGCATTAGTAGAATCTACTAGTGAAAACAAAGAAGCAATTTCTACTTCTTCGCAGAAGACTTTATTTTAATGTATTTGTAGTGAGCATTTTTAGATTTTTCATCACACTTTGAACATTTATCTTTCAGAGTATAGTGTTTGCAGTTAGGACATTTTTTTAATTTCATTTTATTGATTAAATTATTAGAGCCATCAATGACAATTCCTCTTCCCATCGAATTGTTTTTTCAACAATCTTAGAAAGGAATTTGTCAAGATATTCCTTTTCATCTTTTTCCATATTACTCTGGCTTTTTATCAGTATTTAAAGATTTTTGTTCACTGAAAAAAGGGGATTGCAAAAATTACCTCTCTTCTGCTGAGAAATCCATTTTACTCTCTTTTGCCTTTTCTTTTATTTTCTCAAGAATGTTATCAAGCTCTTTGTCTGCTTTTTTAAGTTCTGTAGTTTCTTTCTCAATGCTGTATTTTCCTTTTGAAAGATATTTTATTTTGGTTTCAGGTGTTTTTTCTTCACTCAGGATTTTTTTAATTTCTTCTAATCCATTTGAGGATTTTGTGGTTAAGGTAAATTCTTTTTTTATCTGGTGTGTTTTTTCTTTTTCTTTTTTTAGAATATTAATTATTTTTTCTGCGTTTCCTTTTCCTACTCCAGGAATTTTTTCTAAAGACTCTGGGTTTTCCTTTGCTTTTTCTAAAAAGTCATAAACAGTGTTGTTTTTCTTAATTTCTTTAAGCACCTTGCCTGATTCTTTTCCTAATATGCTTTTTAAGACATTTATGTAGCTTTTTTGCTTTTTGTACTGCTCCATTACTTGTTTTTTTTCTTTTTCAGTTACTCTTCTTAATGAAAGTTCTATTTTATTAGGAGAAATTCTAAGAACCTTGCATACTATCTTTTTCTTAGGAACAACATAATTTCTTATGTTCCTTATTCTTCCTGGAGCAACCTCACTTGTTACTATGCTTCCTTCTAGTTCTTTTCCCTTGTAATGTATTTTTACAAATACAATTGTCTTTTCTATTCTTTCAACAGTGCATAATACCGTGTCTCCTACTTCTAAAGCCATAACAATAATAGAATTAGGCGGGTTTTAAGAGTTTTGGTTTGAGGAGATTTTAAGATAGAGTAGCATTATATTAGTTCTTTTTTAATTACATTCTACAATATCTGTTTTGTAATATATATTCTTGGATATATCTTTTCCAATATATAGTATTTAATAGATATTAAAAGAATAATTAGATTATAATATTTATATTTTGACAAGCTCTATTTCAAGCTGTTTTTTTAATTGATTTATGAATTTGCTTTCTTTTTCCCTTTTTAACATACATCCTGCTGCGAACTTATGGCCACCTACTTCTCCTCCAATCTCATTTATGACTCTGTTTAGGATTTCCCTTACATTTCTTCCTTCGTTCCCTACATTTCTTGCTGAAACTTTAATTTTGTTTTTGTAATATGCCATTCCTATAAGGATTGTTCCTTCTTCATAAATTAGAGAATTAGAAAGTATGCTCATGACAGTCCCTATTATTGTGTCATTCACTTCTTCTTTTGCATTTATGATTACAAAACCATCCCCTTTGATTTTATCCTCTTCATTTTCTGAAACATATTTTAAGCTTGATACTAGGTTTTGTTTGTATTTTATGTGGATTTCCTCTGCATTTTCTTTTGCTTTTGAGACTTCAAGGCAGAATTGAAGAGCAACATGACTTTTTCCAAATTTAGAACAGGCATTTATTTTTGCTGAAAGCTCTCTAGCATCTTCAAGTTTATTGTAGAATTTGACTAAGAAAATATCGCCTATTATTTCCTTGTTGTTTGCTTTTGGGTTTCTGAGCATTATACTTGTTACAAGTTTAGCCATTTCCTCATCATTTAATTCAATTAAAGAGGGATATCCTTTGTTTGTAGGGTTTAATCCTGCTTCTCTAAGCAATTCTAAAACACCCTTAACATTTCCAGTGACCCCGGGAATATATGGGTTTGAAGAAAATTCTAATGTTCTGTTAAGAGGTCTTGTAGAGGGATAAATAAGCAAACCTCTTCTTTTTTTGATTTCACTATCTTTTAATATGTCATGATTCAGCTTGCAGATTTCTTTTTCAAGGCAGTCTCCAACCATTCCTAAAACCGCTAGCTTAGCACATTCCTTATTGCTAGAATTTATTTCTTTGCAAAACAGATATGTAAGACCAGATGAACTTATTTTTTGCTTGTTATGGAGTTCTGGGTTAACTATTGTAACATTTTTAGGGACTTTTTGAACTACTTCGTGATGATCTATTATGAAAACATCTTGAATACCTGTTTCTCCAAGATCATCTAGATTTCCAGAACCTAAGTCAAGAAAAAGATTTACCTTGTTTTTAGGAAGAGTTTGTACAAACCCTTCTTCAATTCTTTTTAAGATTGTTACAGTGAATTTTTTATCTAGTTTTTTAAGGGTTTTTATCATTATTGCTGCAGAAGTTATGCCGTCTGTGTCAAAGTGGCTTATTAAATTAATTTCTTTGTCTTTAGTTTTATCAAGGAATTTCTGAACTGAGGAAGTTATTTCTGATTCAAGATTAGCTCTGTTTTGATTACCCTCTTTTGACATTTTTAAACAAATAATTTAGATTTTAATGACTTCAAGGCCTGGCCCTGAAAAAGCGCTTCGCGCTAAAATGAAAAAATTAAACTTTCTTTATATTATTTTATTGCTACTCCAAAGTGTTTTTTCAACTTTCTGAGCTGAGAAAAGATTCTGTCTTTTTCTCTCATTGCTTTTTTGTCTTGCTTGTTATTCTCATAGTGAGCCTTGATTTTGTTTAGCTTTTCTTCAACATTTTTTAAATCTGGATTAATGTATTTGCTTTCTTTTTTTAATATATTTGATATTTTTTTCTTGTATTCTTTAGGATGAATTCCTTTTTGCCTTAGTTTTTCCCCTATTTTTTCACAAGTCATTCCAGAGTCTGCCATCTTGATAACTTCTTTTTCAAACTCTGCTTGAGTCATTTTTTTCTTTGTTTTTCCTTGTTTCTTAGATTTTTTAGTTTCTTTATCAGCCATGTTTTAATTATTGTAATATTCTCTTTTAAAGGTTTCTATGAGTATGTATGTATGTATGCGCATGCAGTGCTAGCTAGATTATTATGCATTTTAAGAATTCTTCTTTTCTAGTAAGTTATTTAAATTAAAGTATATGTTTTAGTATATGGGTAAAGTAATAGGTATTATGAGCCTAAAAGGAGGTGTAGGCAAGACTTCTCTTGTTTCTTCTCTTGGAACTGCTTTGGCTAGTTTTGGAAAGGATGTTTTACTTGTAGATGCTAATTTTAGTGCCCCAAATTTGGGGATTCATTTTAATTTAATTGAACCAGAGACAACCCTGCATGATGTAATGGCAAGAGACCAAAATATTAGTGATGCAATTTATGCTGTAGGGGCTTTGGATGTTATTCCTGCTGCAATTTTCTCAAACAAAAAACTTTCTCCTCTGAGGCTCAAGGAGCATATAAGACCTTTGAAGAAAAAATATGATTTTATTCTTCTGGATTCTCCTCCAAGTCTTGAAGAAGATGGGCTTGCAACATTGTACGCTGCTGATGAATTATTTTTTGTTTCAACACCAGATCATTCTACATTGAGTAATACAATTAAATCTGTGAATAGAAGCAATGAAAGAGGAACAGTAATCAATGGAATAATTTTAAACAAGGTTCATGATAAAGATTTTGAATTGACTTTAGAGCAGATTGAGGATACAACAAATGTTCCAATAATGGCTGTTATTCCTCATGATATTGATGTGAAAGAAGCTCAGGCAAATTTCAAAAGTTTTGTTGAGCATAATCCAAAATCAAAAGGCACTAGAGAGGTTATGAAACTTGCTGCCACATTAACTGGAGAAGAATATAAGAATGAACCTACTGGATTTAACTTAATAAAGAAGTTTCTTCAGATAAAACCTAAAAAGCAGGAAGTTAATCGAGAAGTTCTTTATGAAAGGATTTTTGGCGAGTAGAAATTATTTTGTTTTTATTCTTAAGCCCTTAATTAAAGTATAAATAAACCACAAACTCAATAGAAGAACAATTATTGTTCCGGAATAATTTTGAATTATATACTGGTTCCATGTTAAATATCCAAAAAATGCAAGCCCGACAATAGATCCTAGGATACTCCATACTTTTACTGTTGATTTTTTTAATTTTGGTTTGAGAAAGGTCCAAAGTTGATTACCTGAAACACCGAGAATCACTCCTAGAAGATACAAAATGTTAATGTTTTTTGTTTTATAGTATCTATAAATTAAATATCCTAAGAATGTTAGTGCCGCTATAACGCCTAATGCATAAAGGATTTTCTTAAAACCCCTACTACTTTTTTCTTGATTGATTGTTATAGGAATATTTATTGGCATAATTTCTTTAAAGAAATGTGTTTTAAATAACTTATCAAAACCCTTATAAACAAATTACAACTTTATTTTTTAGTGGTTTTAGACTAGATTAAAGCCCCATAGTACAGTGGTCAAGTATTCAGCCCTTTGGTCGAGTGAGCTCGTGAGGCTTTTGCCTTATTGATATCGAGTGAGCTCGGGAGATAGGCTGAGACCCAGGTTCGAATCCTGGTGGGGCTATTCATTTTTCCTAAACCTTTAAATAGGCTTTTTTTCTTAAGATTTGACTATGGCAAAGACTTACAGAGTAAAGGCAAGGTACGACCCTGTTACAGATAATGTTGTTGTAACAGAAGAAGGATGTTCTAGATTAGTTCGGAAACTCCTCCCTAAATTCAGAGCCCTTTGCCAGGTAACAGCAAAAAGAGCTGCATTAAGAGATCGCAAAAATGCCCATTATGCTTATTACAATAAAGAGAAAAGAGAGATTGATTTAACTACAGATGTTTATGATATAGAAGAACAAGCAGGAATCATTTAATATTAGTGTTTGTATCTTCCACGTTTTTCAACTTTTTTTAATCTTTTAAGGACTTTAGAATCATGTTTTGAGTTTTCATATGCTTTTTCAAATTCATTAAATAAAACCTTCCAGTTTTTGAAATGCTTTGCTTCTAAGGCTTCTTTTAAGACATGAATATCTACTGCTTTATCCTCAAACCTATTGCTGTGAAACCCTAACCCAAAATCAATAAAGAAAACCTCTCCATTTTGAAAAATCATATTGCTTGTTGTTAAATCACCATGAATAAGCCCTGAATTATGCAACCTTGAAATGCTTTTTCCAATTTCATTCATTATTTCTTTTTGTTTTTTTAATGAAAAGTTGTCTAGTTTTTCTGAAAGCTTACTTCCATTAAGAAAATCCATTGTTATGGTCTTTTTTCTCTCAGATTCCTCTATGTTTTCAGGAATAGGAATTAATTTTGCTGCTTTCTTCAGCATTTTGGCTTCTCTTTTGGTTCTCCTTTTTCTTATTCTTTTGTCTAAAGAGGAAATTCTATATGATTTTTTTATTCTTTTTTTAATTATCTTGTCTTTTTCTGAATCAAGAAGAATAATTGCTTCTGCACCTTGCTGAATTTGCTTTAATTTTTGGTTAGCCATTTTGATTTAATGCTTTTTTAATCTCTTTGATGTTAATTATTCCTTGCCTCACTATCTTGTTGTTTCTAGTGTCATAAATTGTACTTGTTGGAACATCCTGATTAAGGTTTCCCTGAGGTAGAATATAATCTACTTTATCTTCAAATAATTCTCTTATTTCTTTTATATTATATATTGGGGGTTGTCCATGAATATTGGCAGATGTTGTAACAATCGGAGCTCCTAGCTTTTCAGACAATGCAAAAAGCACATCGCATTTTGGAACTCTAAAAGAAATTCCTTTTTTGCTTAAAAAAGGATATTTATTGGGGTTATTTTCTTTTATTATTAAATTTAGTTGAGCAGGAAAAATTTGCTCTGCAATTTTTTTAATCTTTTTTGTTATTTTACCAAAATCTTTTATTTGATTAATATTTGAAACAGCTAAAGTCAGTGGCTTGTTTTTTGGCTCTTTTTTTATTGTATGGATTTTTTCAATTGCTTTTTTGCTTCTTGCATCACATGTTAAACTATAGCAGCTTTCACTTGGACAAACAATTACTCCTTGCTTTTTCAAAACATCTACAGCATCCTTTATTTTTTGGTCTGGCATTGTGGTTTGTGTTATAATAGAATTATTTAAATTTCATTTTTTTAACCTTGCCAAACTTTTTCATAATCTTTTTCATTTGCTTCATATTCATTGGCTTGCTTGGGTCAAAACTCGCTTGTTCTTTAATCATATCAGAAAGCATTTTATATTGTTTTAATAAGGATTTAATGTCTGATTTATTCACTCCTGCTCCTTCTGCAACACGGGTTATTCTTGAAGGCTGTTCATCAAAAAGTTCAGGGTTTTCCTTTTCTTCAGGAGTCATTGATTTTAGAATGTGCTCCCATTTCTTAACTTTCTTTTCTTGTTGCTCTAAAGCATCTTCAGGGATTTTTGCTTTGCCTAACCCAGGAATCATTGATTTTATTTTTGACATTCCTCCAATTTGAGACATTGATTTTACTTGTTCAATAACATCTTCTAAGGAAATTTTCCCTTCTTGAAGTTTTTTTTGCATTTCTTCTTGCTCTGTTTCTCCTGTCACTGAACGGATTTTTTCTATTAGTGATTCTAAGTCACCCATTCCTAGAAGCCTTGATAAGAAATTTTCAGGATCAAAATCTTCAATATCATTTATTTTCTCTCCTGTGGTTATAAAATAGACTCCTGCCTCATCTCCAACTTCTGCACATGCAGTCAATGCTCCTCCTGCTTTTGCACTTGAGTCCATTTTTGTTATTATGACTCCTGTTATGTTTAATGTAGATTTGAAGTCTTTTGCTTGTTCTTTTGCTGCTTGCCCAATATCTGCAGGCATTACAAGAATGGTTTCTGTCGGCTTCACAGCTTTTCCAAGATTTTTAATTTCTTTTACTAATTCCTTGTCTAAATTGTGACGGCCTGCAGTGTCTATTAAAACGACATCATAATCTTTGAGGTCTTTGCTTTTTTCTAATGTTTTCCAGGTTTTTACAGCATTATCCTCTTTCATGTTAACAAAAACTTTTAGCTTGTGTTGTTCTCCTAGTTGTTTTAACTGTTCTTTTGCTGCAGGTCTATGAACATCTAAACCAACTAAAGCAACCTTGTGCCCTCTTTTAGCATAATAGTTTCCAAGCTTTGCAATTGTAGTTGTTTTTCCTGCCCCATATAAACCAAGAAGCATTATTCTGTTTTGCTTTGAGGTTTTTAGTTTAAGCTCTTTGTGCTTTCCAAGAATACTTATTAATTCATCATGAAGAAGTTTTATTATGTGCTCTTTTTTCTCAACACCCTTGATTTTCTCATCTTTAGCAGCTTTTTTTATTTTATCAGAAATCTTCTTTACTAGTTTAATATTAACATCTGCTTCTATCATTGCCCTTTGCAAATCTCTTACAATTGAATCCACGAGACCTTTGTCTAAGAAAATTGCATTACTTATTTTGTCTGTTGCTTTTTTTAATACTGCTCCGAGTTTTTCTAGCATAAGTTTAATAGAATTAGGGAGTTTTTAGTGTTTTTGGTTAGATTCATTCCTCATCTAAGCCAAGCTTTTCAATGAACTTTTCTTTATTAAAAGCTTCAATTGCATCATATTCCTGGCCTGTGCCTAAGTAGAGAATTGGTTTTTTTGTGACATGCCCTACACTTAGAGC
>WJLC01000008.1 GCA_014728745.1 Candidatus Pacearchaeota archaeon | reverse complement strand
TTTCCACTTTTCAAAAACATCTGTTTTGAATGAGAAAGGCAATAAGTAACCTTCTCCACATTCTGGACATTTTGGGAAAATGCAGTTTTCATTATTTTCTGACATTTGAAATTATTTTAAAACAGCTTTTATCCTCCTTACACCTGCTGATGATGAAGTTTCTTTTTTGATTTTGAATTTCCCTAATTCAGAAAGATTTTTCACATGAGGGCCTTTACAGATTTCTTTAGAAAAATCTTCTATTGTGTAAACGGAGACTATATCCCCATATTTTTTATCAAAGGTTCCGCAAGCACCTTTCTTTTTTGCCTCTTCAGGAGACATTTCTTCCTTAGTAACTTTAAGACCTTTTTTAATTTGCTCATTTACTAGATTTTCTACTTTTTTTATTTCTTCATTAGTTAATTTTCTAGGAAAACTAAAATCTAATCTCAATCTTTTAGGAGTTATATTGCTCCCTTTTTGCTCTATTTTCTTATCCTTAAGAACTATTTTTAATGCTTGCAAAAGAAGATGTGTTGCTGTGTGGAGTTTTTTTGTTTTTTCTGTATTGTCTGCAAGCCCGCTTTTGAATCTGCCTTTTGAAGCTGTTCTTGATAACTCTTTGTGCTTTTTGAATTCTTTATTGAAGCCTTTTTCATCAACAGCAGAATTGTTCTCTGAAGCAATTTCCTTTGTCATTTCAAGAGGAAACCCATAGGACTGATAAAGCAAAAATGCATCTTTTCCAGATATTTTACTATTAACAATCATTTTCTTTAATTCTTTTAATCCTTTGTCAAGAGTTTGTTCAAATTTGCCTTCTTCTTTATTTAATTCACTAATTATCTTTTCCTTGTTTTTCTTTAATTCCTTATAATCCTCATAGATTTTGAGGATTTCTTTTACTAATGGGGTAGTCAAATCTTTTTCTTTTGGAATTCCTAATTTCTTTCCAAATCTAATAGCTCTTCTTATTAATCTTCTTAAGACATATCCTTGTTCTGTATTGCTTGGAGTGACCCCATCAGCAAGAATGAAAACCGCAGCTTTGATGTGGTCTGCAATTATTCTCATTGCACGAGTATCTTCATCCTTTTTCCCATAATCTTTTTGAGACAATTTTTCAATTTCCTGGATAATTGGTTTGAAAGTATCTCCAAGATAATTGTCTTCGATTCCATTGAGAATTGCTGTTGTTCTTTCTACACCCATTCCAGTGTCAACATTTTTTTGTTTTGCAGGATTGTAATTTCCTTTTTCATCTTTGTTATATTGCATGAAAACATCATTCCAAATTTCTACCCATTTTTCATCATCTGGATTGAACTTTTTTGGAGCAGGATTTTTATTGTCTTTCCAGTAAAACATCTCTGTGTCAGGTCCACAAGGCCCTGTTACTCCTGCAGGTCCCCACCAGTTTTCTTTTTTGCCTAAGAAAGCTATTCTCTCTTTAGGAACTCCAAGACTTTGCCATATTTTTGCTGCTTCTTCGTCTTTTGGAGCATCTTTATTTCCTTTAAAACATGAGACAGCAAGTCTCTCAATAGGAAGCTTTAATTCTTTTGTTAAAAATTCAAAACTCCAATTTATTGCCTCTTTCTTAAAATAATCTCCAAGAGACCAATTTCCAAGCATTTCAAAAAAAGTATGATGAAAAGTATCTCCCACTTCTTCAATGTCTCCTGTACGAATGCATTTTTGCACATTTGTAAGTCTTTTTCCAAGAGGATGTTTTTGGCCTAGCAAAAATGGAACAAGAGGATGCATGCCTGCAGTAGTGAATAAGACTGTTGGATCATTTTCAGGAACAAGACTAGAGTTTGCAATTCTTTTGTGCTTTTTCTTTTTACTAAAAAAATCTGTGTATTTTTTTATTAGTTCTTTTCTATTCATTCTAATAGTTTTATGCTAATGTCTTTTAAAAATTTAATTAGAAATATTCTATGTTTGTTTTTTTAAATTATTTAGAAAAAATACAATTAAGCTAATGATTCTAATTGCTTTTCAATTTTTTGCAGTTCTTTATCAAGATCTTCCGTGTCTGCACCCTCTTCTCTTTTTTTCTTAGACCCTTTCTTTTTTTTCATAGGCTTTTCTTCCTCTTCATCTTCCTCAGATTTTTTGTGCTTTTTTTTCTTTTTTAAAAGAGAAGGTATTTTGATTCCAGGCATTTCTTTGTGCAGTTTTCCTAGATCAGTGCTAAGAGATTTTAATTTCTTCCTCATATTCTCTTTTATTTCAAGTTCTTTTTCCCTAGCATCAATGTACTGTCTAAGCCTTTTATTCATTTTAACTAGGTCTATTTCAGTTGCTAGCATATCTCTCTTGCATTCAACTGCTGAGTCGTGTTCAAATCTTATGTGAATGAAGTTTTCTGCTTTCATTCTTTTATTCTACCTTAGAAAAAAGTTCCTTGTCCACTCTCTCAATCTGCTCTTTCGTTGTTTGTATTTCTTTTTCCCAATTATTTAATTCCTCTTCTTCTTTTTCCTTGAGCTTTTTAATGTCCTTGAGCATCTTTTCAATTTCCTTGACTTTTTCTTTTGCTTTTTCAAAAGTTTTTAGTGTC
>WJLC01000007.1 GCA_014728745.1 Candidatus Pacearchaeota archaeon | reverse complement strand
TGTTTATATTATATATTTTATATTATATATCTTATATTATATATTTTATATTATCTTCTTTGTTTATTCAAAATAATCTTTAAAATGTTATTAAATTGGTTTTCCACACGAAATAAAGGTGTTTTCTTTTTTTAGTAGTTATAATCCTTTATATACTAATTTTATTTTTTTCCCTTGAGATAATCGTTAACAAAGTATTTTCCACACGAAATCAACGTGTCAGTGTAAAGAGTATATTATATAACATAAAGTTTTAAATAAAAAAATAAATTTAGGTTTAAACAAATAAAAAAGAGATGACAAATGGCAGCAAAATTAGATAAGATTTTTGATTCTTTTGATGAGAATAACATTTTCAAAGACAAATCTATTCTTCAAACAGCTTACAAACCAGAAGATATACCGCATAGAGATGAACAAATAAAACAAATAGCATCTATACTTGCACCTGTTTTAAGAGGAGAAAAAACAAGCAATCTTTTTTTATATGGAAAAACAGGAACAGGAAAAACCCTTTCAATAAGTTATGTTAGAGGAGAATTGTTAAAAAGAGCTAAAAAATCTCCTGAAAACAATATTGAAATAAAATATCTTAATTGTAAGCTTAAAAAAGTGGCAGATACAGAATATAGAATTCTTGCTGAATTAATTAAAAAATTTGGAGGAAGTGTTCCTGAAACAGGTTTGCCTACTCAAGCAGTTTATTCTAAATTTGTTGATATGATTGATTCTAAAAAGCAATTAGTAGTTTTGATTTTAGATGAGATAGACCACACAGTCAAGAAAATTTCAAGTGATTTCCTTTACAATCTTACTAGGCTTAATAGTGAACTTAGCCAGACACAGATCTGTGTTGTGGGAATAAGTAATAATTTGACCTTTTTAGAGGAATTAGACCCAAGAGTTAGGAGTTCTTTAAGTGAAGAGGAAATTGTTTTTCCTCCTTATAATGCATTGCAGCTTCAAGAAATACTAAACACCAGATCTGAGAAAGCATTTAAGAAAGGAGTCATTGATGAAGGAGTCATTGCAAAGTGTGCTGCTTTTGCTGCAAGAGAGCATGGAGATGCAAGAAGAGCATTGGATTTGCTTAGGGTTGCAGGAGAATTGAGTGAGAGAGATGGAAATAAAAAAATTTTGCTTAAACATATTGATGAGGCAAATAATAAAATAGAAAGAGACAAAATACTAGATATTGTTAGTACTGAACCAAAACAATTTCAATTCGTGCTATATTCTATTATTAAATTAATTGAACAAAGACAAAGAGAAAAGAACAAGGATTCTATTTTTACAGGAGATGTTTATAATTTATACCAAAAAATTTGTGAGAGGAATAAATGTGAGGTTTTGACTCAAAGAAGAGTGAGTGATATTATTCAGGAGTTTGACATGCTTGGAGTAATTAATGTTAAGGTCATTTCAAAAGGAAGAGGAGGAAGAATGAGGGAAATAAAATTAGCTATTGGCTCTAAGATTGTTCAAAAAGTTAAGGAAATAATTGAAGACACTTTAGATTATATGTGATTGAAGAGAGTTTATTAGGCCTGAGCAGTGGCGAAACAAACACTAAAAACAAAAAATAACACCTTATACTATGGATTCAAAGAAAATTTTAAGATTTTGTTTAGAAAATGGATTATTAGTTGATAAAGATGTGCTTAATCTTTTTAGTGAGAGCTCTGATATTGATTCTGTAAAAACTCTTTTGAGCAAAATAAAAAATAATACAAATCAAAAAATAATCACAAAACACACTCTTGATGCTAATAAAGAGAAAGTTAATCAGATTTTTTTAGAATTGCCTGAGGAAAAACAAAAAAAACTTGAGAAATTTAAAATAAAGTTAGGATTAAGTATTGAGATTTCTAAGGAGGTTACACATTCTAAGAGAGGGCTTGCAGAGAAACAAGGACAATCTTTTTCAAAAGAAAGAACACAACAAACACCTGAAGAGAGATATAAAAACAGGGAAGACAAAGACCAAAAAGAAAAAAATGATCAAGAAAAACAAGATAATAAAACAAAAAGGCCTAGTGTTGAGATTCTTGACATGCCAAATATAGAAAGTAAAAAGTTAGATGTTAAGGATTTTGTGGTTTATTTTCGAAACAGATTGAAAATGATGAGGAAATTCATTCAACAGCATTCTGACATGAAGAAACTTGTGTCAATAAATAAAATTTCAGGAAACACACAAGGATGCAGTGTTATTGGCTTGGTTTCAGAAAAAAGAATAACGAAAAACAAGAACATTCTTTTAGAGGTGGAGGACTTAACAGGGAGCATAAGGGTTTTAATTAACAAAAATAAACCAGATTTATATGAAGAGGCGCAGAATATAACTCTTGATAGTGTAATGGGGTTTAGTGGAGGCGGAAACAGCGAAATACTTTTTGCAAACAAAATCGTTTTTCCAGATTTAATGCTTCCTGAAAGAAAAAGAAGTAATAAAGAAGAAATAGCATTGTTTATTGGAGATCTGCATGTAGGAAGTGAGAATTTCATGGAGGAGAATTTTTTGAAGTTTATTGATTATTTGAATGGTAATGTTCCAAACACACCAGAGGTTAAGAAAATAAAGTATATTCTTGTTGCAGGAGATGTTATTGCTGGCGCAGGAATATATGCAGGACAAGAAGACGATTTAAATATAGAGGGCGTAGAGGAGCAATATGAAAAAGTTGCTGAATTATTTTCAAAAATAAGAAAGGACATCACAATAATAATCTGTCCAGGAAATCACGATGCAATGAGAATAATGGAGCCTCAGCCTGTTTTAGATGAAAAATATGCAGGTTCTCTTTATGAATTAGAAAATGTTGTGCTAGTTAGAAATCCTTCAAATGTACTTATCGGAAAGAATAATGAGTTTTCTGGAATGAATGTTCTTTTTTATCATGGATATTCTTTTCACTATTATGCTGACAATATTCCAGAACTTTTAGAGGAAAAAGCAAAAAATAAACCAGACATGATAATGAAATTCTTATTGAAAAATAGACATTTAGCGCCTTCTCATAGTTCTACACTTTACTTTCCATTAAAAGAAGACCCTTTTTTAATTAAAGAGGCACCAGATATTTTTTTGGTAGGTCATACTCACAAAAGCACAGTTTCTTATTATAATAATATTTTTCTTGTTTCATGTTCTTGCTGGGAATCTAAAACATCTTTTCAGGAAAAAATGGGTAATGAACCAGATTACTGCAAGGTTCCTGCTTTAAACTTAAAAACAAGAGCAGTTAAAATACTTGATTTTGAATAAAAATGGTTTCAACAAAAAAATACTTTGAGGATTTGAGAAAAAAAGTGGATAAGGTATATTCCTTAGCTAGAAAAGCAAGAAAAAAAGGTCTTGACCCTGTTGATGATGTAGAGATACCTCTCGCAATGACTATGGCAGAAAAGGTTGT
>WJLC01000083.1 GCA_014728745.1 Candidatus Pacearchaeota archaeon | reverse complement strand
ATCTAATAGTGATTTATCAAGAGAAATCTCTGTGATGTTCCTATAAAAAAGCAATCCTGGAGAGAATTTAACATGCTCAACACCTTTTCCAGCCCTCACATTAGCAACAAGTTCAATTTCTTGATTTTTGTCTAAAAAGGTTATTGGTATATCATCATAAACAGGTTCTACACTGCCTTTAATTTCTCCTGATTTTACACTTCCTTCTTTTTTAGAAGATAATTTTAAGGTCGCTGTACTGTTCTTAGTCTTACCTTTTTCCATTTTTAAAGGAACTAATCCTGTTCTGTGAGCAACAACCTCATCATAAAGAGCAGAACCGTTTTTGCTTATTTCTACTTCATCTATTGCAAGAATGGGAATCTGGTTAACATATCTCCTAATAGCATTAATTAGGCTTTGATCTGCTTCTGTTTTAAAAATCACTTTGTTTGGTTGTCTGCTTATTGTATCCATCTTAGTTTTATATCTTTATTATCAAATTTTGTTTTTTAAATCCTTTTGTTGAGGTTCTACTCGCTTTATGGTCTTCTTCCTCTTCTTCCACCTTTGACTTTTGGACCTCCTCTAGGAGCCCTGGTAGTGTCAAGGATGTTTAAGATTTTAAAACCCTCTCTTGAAAGGCTTTTTATTATTGCATGTGCTCCTGGCCCTGGAGCAGGATTTCCTGTCTTTGCCCTTATTCTAAAATATAATGCCCTTATCCCTAAATCTTTGATTTGTTCTGATATTCTTTTTGCAATGAACATAGCAATTGTAGGGTTTGCTTTAAGTCTATCGTGTTTTGTAACAACACCTCCACTGATTTTCGCAATTGTGCTCCCTGACAAGTCTGTAACATGAACTAAAGTATTGTTAAATGAAGTGTAAATATTAACTACAGCCTCTCCGGCCTTCTTCTTTTTCTTTTTAGATTGAGATTTTTTAGGCTTTTTCTTTTCTTCACCTTTCTTTTCAGTTTCTTTTGCTTTTTCTTCAGATGATTCAGATTCTTTCTTTTCTTCTTTTTTCATTTTCTTTTCCTCAGATTTTTCTTTTTTCATTTCTTCTTCTTTAGTGTCTTTTTCTTTGTCACTCATTTTTCTTCACCTTTCTTTTCAGTTTCTTTTGCTTTTTCTTCAGATGATTCAGATTCTTTCTTTTCTTCTTGTGTTTTTTCAGGCTTGCTCTCTTGCGCTTTTTCTTCAGATTTTTCTTTTTTGCCTTCCTCTGCCTTTTCTGCTTTTTCCTCGCCTTTCTTCTCTTCTTTAGCTTCTTGCTCTTTTGCAGGCTTTGGCTTTTTCTTTCCACCTTTGATAGTTATCTTATTTTCTAGCTCAACAGGAACAATGTAAGATGGTCTGTTTATTATATTTCCATTAACTATAACTTTCTTATGAACAATCATTTGTCTAGCAGTCTTTACAGTAGGAGCAAGATTTTTCTTAAAAACAACTGTCTGAAGTCTTCTATTCAAGTAATCTTTTCTATCTAAAGACAAAACATCTGCAAGGCTTTTAACATCAAGCCCTATTTTTTTAAGAATCCCATAAAATTTCTGCTTAGTTTCTTCATCAGCATTAATCATTTTTTTTGCTTTTTCTCTCATAGAATTTATTTTAGCCTCAGCTTTCCAAATTTCTTTTTTGTTCTTTAATCCAAATTCTTTTATTATCTGGGCTTCTTCTTCAATTCTTGCCTTGTCAAAAGGTCTTTTTGGCTTTGAGTATTTTTTATGCTTTCTTTTCATTTTTCATCTATCTTTTCTTTTTAATTCCAGCTCCTTTTGATCTGTTCTTTCTAAAATTACTTCTTGTTCTCTGACCTCTTGTAGGAAGTCCAGCAACATGCCTGTATCCTCTGTAACTTTTTATGTTTTTCAATCTTTTAACATCAAACTCTTGCTTTAATTCAAGATCTGAACCAATTAAATGAGTATTTTCTCCTGTTTCAAAATCTTTTCTTCTATTTTTTAGGTGCTTTGGGATATCTGGGTTCTCTTTTACAAAATCAGTAATTTTCTTTATTTCTTCTTCTGTAAGGGTTCCTATTTTTCTTTTTTTATCTAATCCAAGTTTTTTACATATTGCATTAGACATACTCCATGAAATACCTTTGATTTTAGTTAATCCAGAATAAAGAGTCATTCCACCTTCAATGTCCTTTGAAAGAATTCTTAAAACCTTTTTTTCAGCTTCTCTGTCTTTTTCTTCTTGTGTTTTTTCAGGCTTGCTCTCTTGCGCTTTTTCATCTATCTTTTCTTTTTTGTTTTCCTCTGCAGCTTCTTTTGTATTTTGCTGTTCTTTGTTTTCTTGTTTTTGTTCTTCATCCATTTTGTTGTTTAGTGTGTGAATAATTTGTATCTCTCTATTGTGGTAAGCTCTTTCATGACTCTCTTCACAATAGCATTTTCTGGGTCAGGAAGATTGCTTATTCTATCTTTCATATCTTCAAATCCTTCAAAAGGCTTTTCTTTTCTCTCTTTAAGGATTTCTTTCATATGCTTTTTTCCCATTCCAGGAAGCAATTCAAGCTGATGAATTCTCTTGTTTATTGCCTGAGATTTGTTGAAAAACTCCACAAATTCCTGTTCTCTTTTTTTGACTGCCTTCTTTATAAATTCTTCTAATTGCTTTTTCGCAGTCTCAGTTAATTTTTCTCTCTTAAGTCTTCCAAGAATATAGTATATTTTCTCTCTCTTTCCTTCTCCAATGTAAACTTCATCTCCTAGATTTAATGTAATCCCTCTTCTAGGAACTAATTCCAATAAAGTGAAGTTCTTTTCTCCCACAGCCTGAGCTATAGGCATCATTTTCTTTTCCAGAGGATATCCGTTTGGCAAGTACTCTAATATTATCGCTTTTTCTTCTTTTTCCATTTTCTTTATTTGTATTTTTTAGTTGTTTCCAATATCTTTTTTGATTCATCTTTATCTAATCCCACATCATTGAAGATTTTATTTAATTCTTCTTCTGTTTCTGGAACAAGGTCTATTATTTTTGCTATGTGCTCTTCTCTCATCTTAAGCATGTCCATTTTCTTAAGCTCTTCTCTAAGTTCCTTTGCTTTTTTTGGTTTGATTTTTACAAATTTCTTAATAAATCCATGGATTTCTTTCCCTTTATCTGTGTCTTTATCCACAAATTCAAGTGATTCTGCCATACTTAATGGTTTTTTCTTGGTTATCATTTTATTTTCTTATCCTTATTATTTTTTAGTTGTTTTTATTTTTCTTAAATGTATTGATTTGATAATGTGTTGTTTTGGTTTTTTTCTGTCTTTTATAGCTACTACGTTTGATTTGCCTCTTCTCTCTTTAACAATTCCTGTCTGGCCTTGAAGCCTTTTAGAAAAATTAGCCCTTACTGAAGGTTCTTTTACAACTGCAACCCTGTCTCCAGGTTTGAACTTCTGAAAGTACTTGCTAAGTTGCAATTTGCCTCTGGTTCTAACTGGTTTTCTCTTGCTCATACTTATTCCAGAAAAAAACTATTTAAAAACCTATCCTTTAAGGGGTTTAAAACTAAAAAGAGGGCATTTTAACAAAATTTATAACCTAAAAAGATTTTGTTTTATTAAGTTTAAAAAAAGATGGAAAAAAGAGTGAAGACAAAGATTAAATCAGTTAAAAAAAGCAAATCTAAGTCTAAAAAATCAAAGAAAACTAAGAAAGAACCAATTATTGAGCTGAAAAATCTTTGGAAAACATATCATCTTGGGAAAGTACCTGTTCATGCTTTGAAGAGTGTGGATTTAAAAATCTATCCAGGAGATTTTGTAATTATTTTAGGCTCTTCTGGTTCAGGAAAATCCACAATGATGAATATGATTGGGGCATTAGATGTCCCAACTAAAGGGAAAATTCTCCTTAATGGGAAAGACACTTCAAAATTTGAAGAATCTGATCTTGCGCAAATAAGAGGACAGAAAGTAGGTTTTGTTTTTCAGCAGTTTAATTTAATGCCTGTGCTAAGTGCTTTGCAAAATGTCTCTATGCCAATGATGTTTCAAGATGTCCCAGAAGAGGAAAGGCTTGAAAGGGCTGAGAAACTTTTGAAAATGGTTGGCTTAGAAGATAGAATGACTCATCGACCAACAGAATTGTCTGGCGGAGAGCAACAGAGAGTTGCTATTGCTAGAGCATTAAGCAATGATACAGAAGTACTTCTTGCAGATGAGCCAACAGGAAACCTTGACAGTAAGACAGGAAAGCAGATAATGCATTTAATTTCAAAACTACATAAAGAAAATGGAAAAACAATTGTTCTTGTAACCCATGATATTAATTTAGTTAAATATGCACATAGAACTGTAAAGCTAAAAGATGGAAAGGTTGTTATGGATAATCATCACAAGCCAGTTAAAATCTAAAGAACCTTTCTCAAAACATCTTTAATTTAGAAAGCATAAAACTAAATATATTTAAACCAAGATTTATTCAATATAACCATAAGAAAAAGAGGAAAAATGAAACAGAGGAAAAAAGCACTTAGTCTAATCATTGCATGCATCTTATTAGTCAATATTACTGCAATAACAAGCGCAGCAACAGCAATTGGGGGTGTTCCTGATGTTGATGTTGTTTTGCTAAATCAAGACCCAGACCCAGTAGAACAAGGGGATGTTGTAGAAGTAAGGTTTAAAGTGGAAAACACAGGAACTGCAACACTAGATGATGTTGAACTAAAACTTCTTCCAAGTTATCCTTTTACAATATATTCTGGAACTGCAACAAGAAATATAGGGAAATTAAAATCCTCTTTAACAGGAGCTGATGCAGCAATTATTGATTATAAACTTAGAGTAGATAAAGATGCAGCAGAAGGAGAAAATGAAATAGAATTAGAAGTAAACACAGGCACAATGACTAAAACCTATGATGATGGTGAATTCATGATTGATATAGAGCAATACAACGTGCCAGAGCTTAATGTTTACATAAAAGAAAACAATATTCTTCAGCCAAACACAAAAGGAACAATTGCAATAGAAGTAGCAAATGTTGATTTAGGAGATGTTGAGTTTTTGCAAATGACTCTTTTGCCTAGTGAGGATTACAAATTGCTTTCTTCAAGTGATTATGTTTACATAGGAAATGTAGATTCAGATGACACAGACAGTGAGGATTTTGAGATATATGTAAAAGATGTTGAAGACGGAGAAGTATCAGTCCCAATAAAGATAGAGTATCAGGACTCAAATGAAAAAGAATATGAAAAAACAATTGATTTGAAATTTAGTGTTTACTCTTCTAGAGACTTAAAAAAATACGGGCTTAAGGAGACAAATTATACAGGCATTATTATTCTTGCCATTTTAGCCATCATTGTTTATTTCTATTGGCGAAGAAAAAATAGAAAGAACAAGAAACATGCTTAAAGATTATGTTAATTTTTCTATAAATGGAATAAGGAAAAGAAGATTAAGAAGCTTTTTGACAATGATTGGAATTTTCATTGGAATCGCTGCAGTTGTCTCACTTATTTCTTTAGGCCAGGGTTTAGAAGCAGCAATAGAAGAGCAATTCAATATATTAGGAGGAGACAAAATAATGGTAATACCTGGATCTTCTCTGATTGGTGGTGGTGCTTTTTCTGCAGACGGACTTACTGAAGAAGATTTAGAGTTAGTAAAAAAGGTTTCTGGAGTTGAAGATGCTACAGAAATGTATTACAAGATAGGAAGAGTTAGATTTGATGATGAAACAAAGTCTTCGTTTGTTATTGGAATGCCTACAGACTCTTCTGCAGAAATAATGACTGAATTACAAGGTTTTGAGGTTGAAAAAGGAAGAGATATTAGGAATGGAGACAAATACAAAGCAACTGTTGGGTGGAGGATTTGGAATGATGATTTTTTTGAGGATTCTGTTGAATTAAGAGACAAAATAAAAGTAGAGGATGTTGAATTTGAGGTAATTGGGCTTTTTAAGAAAATTGGGAATCCTCAAGATGATGCTAATGTTTACATTCTTTTAGAAACAGCCAGAGAGATTTTTAATGAAAAAAAGGAAATATCTACAATTTTTGTGCAAGTTCAAGAAGGAGAAGACCCAGAAGAAGTAGCAGAAGAAATAAAAGAGGAGATGAGAAAAGATAGAGATTTAGAAGAAGGAGAGGAAAATTTTCAGGTTCAGACTTTTGAGAACATTATGAATAGTTTTAATCAGATTTTTGGGATTGTGCAGGCAATTATTATCGGTATTGCATCAATTTCTCTTCTTGTTGGCGGTATAGGAATAATGAATACAATGTACATGTCAGTAATGGAAAGAACCAAGGAAATAGGTGTGATGAAGGCTGTTGGAGCAAAAAACTCTCATATTATGCAAATCTTTTTAATTGAGTCAGGAATCTACGGATTGATTGGAGGAACTGTAGGAATTTTAATAGGCATTGGAATTGCAAAGGCAGTGGAATTCGGAGCTGCAAGTTATCTTGGAAGTGATTTGCTTCAAGCTTATGTCTCCATACCTTTGATTTTCGGAGCATTGGCTTTTTCGTTTGTTGTAGGTGCTATTTCAGGAATTGCTCCTTCATACCAGGCTTCTAAGCTTCACCCTGTTGAAGCATTAAGATATGAATAAGAATTATAATAAAAAGAAATAAGCAAATAAACAGTTAATTTTAAAAACTAAAACAAGGATAAATTAGTATGATAATCCCAGTAAGATGCTTCTCATGCGGAAAGCCAATAGGCCAGTTGTGGGAAAAATTCAAAAAGCAAGTTGCAGAAGGAAAGCCTGCTAAGCAGGTTTTAGATGACTTAGGGTTAGATAGATACTGCTGCAGAGCAGTTTTCTTAGGACAAGAAGACCTTATTGAGTTGGTTTCTAGATATAAGAAAAGTTAAAGATTAAATTAAATTTTTTACTTTTTATTTATTCAGCTTTAATTTTCCATTTATTAATATGTCCACAATTACTACAAGCAACACTCTTCAAATCTTTTTTAATTCTAACCTTTTCTTTACCAGAATAAGGTATTAGACATTTCTCACAAAACATTTTTCTTTTTTCACCTAATTTAATGTTCTTTGCCATTGCAAGTCTTTTGATTTTCTTAACTTGCTTAGGTGTTTTCTCCTTTCCTTTTTTAATATCATTAAAAAAATTCTCAATTTTCTTTTTAGCAGTTTTCTTTGATATTTTTGTGTTCATAAAAGAACTAGGAAAAACCACTATAAAAAATATTTCTTAAAAGACATGAAAATGTTCTTAAAAGAGATGTTTTGCAAAATATAAAAAATAAGCAAGACAGCTTGATATTTTGGCAGCTTGTGAGCCACTACTGATACCAACATAGGAAGCTTAACTTCTGTGTTCGGGATGAGAACAGGTGTTTCCAACCTATTATGGCTGTCTCAAAAATACACATCTATTTTACTTTATAAAGCTTTTTATATAGGAGATACTGAATATTTTATAAGCCCAAAACACGCGGAAGTGCCGGAGTGGTCAAACGGGCAAGATTAAGGCTCTTGCGGCTTAGTGCCTACCAAGGTTCGAATCCTTGCTTCCGCATAAGGATTAGCAGTTGAAGATTCAATTTTATTCAATTTGCTTAAACAGGCACCTGTAGCTCAGCCTGGATAGAGCGCTTCCCTCCTAAGGAAGAAGTCGAAGGTTCAAATCCTTCCAGGTGCATTTAGTAAACTTTATTAAACAAAATTTCACTTTATTTTAGTATAAGCGCGGGTAGTATAATGGTCCGTATAATTGGTTTCCACCCAATTGATCCGGGTTCGATTCCCGGCCCGCGCATTTTTCAAAAGGAAATAATTAAGAATGACAGAAAAACAAAAAAATTGGCACGACAAATCTTACAAGTTACTACTCTTAATTCCAGTAATAATAACTCTTCTTTCAGTTGTTTATATGGTAAATTTTCATTCTACTCATGGAGATTTTATTTACAAAGACATATCTCTAACAGGAGGAACCTCAGTAACAATTTATGAGCAAGTAAATGCAAATGATTTAGAACAAGCCCTATCAGATGATTTAGAAAACCTCAACACTAGAGTTGTTTCTGATTTGTTTACTCGAGAGCAAAAAGCCCTTATTATTAAAACAAAGGCAGATGGAGACACAACTAAGCAAGTCCTAGAAGATTATTTAGATTATGAGCTAATTCCTGGAGAAAATGCAGATTTTGAGTTTACAGGAAGCGCCTTAAGCGAAAGCTTTTACAATCAGCTTTTAACAGCGATTTTAATTGCATTTGTTTTTATGGGCATTGTTGTTTTTATTATCTTTAGGACTTTTGTTCCTTCAAGCGCAGTAATTATTTCCGCCTTGCTAGATATTTTTATGACTCTGACTCTAGTAAACATTCTTGGAATGCAAATGTCAACAGCAGGAATTGTGGCATTTTTAATGCTTATTGGTTATTCTGTTGATACAGATATATTGTTAACTACAAGGTTATTGAAAAGAAGACAGGGTTCTTTGAACAGCAGAATCTATTCCGCATTTCAAACAGGAATAACAATGACACTAACATCAATGCTTGCAGTTGTGTTTGCATTGATAATTGTTAAACCATTTTCAGTAATTCTAACCCAAATATTCGCAATCCTTGCAATTGGCTTAGGTTTTGATATATTAAATACCTGGATAACAAACACTGCAATATTAAAATGGTACATTGAAAAAAAGAATAAAAAAGGAGGCTCAGAATAAATGGCAAAAATAACTTGGAGGATTTGGTTCCTCATAATAATCCTAGCATTTTCTCTAATTGCAATATTTGGGATTCCCCCAAAAGCACTTCAAAATGGTGTGAGAATTGCAAGTGTAGAATCAAACTCTACTGCATTCAGAGCAGGACTTAGGCAAGGACAAATAATTACTAAAGTAAATGGAGAAACAATTGAATCCTTAGATGACTTTACTCAAGAGATAATGAACAAATATCCCTCTGAGCAAAAAACAAAAACAATCTTTCAAACAAATGAATTAGAGGCAATTTACTTTTCAAATGAAACCCCTCAAATAACTGTCGCAGAGATTTCTAAGACTAATATTAAGACAGGATTAGACTTAGCAGGAGGAGCAAGAGCATTAGTTAAAGCGCAAAACAAAAGCCTAACTTCTTCAGAGGTTCAGGATTTAATTGATGTTGTAAGCAATAGGTTAAATGTTTATGGAATTGCAGATATGAATATTCTGCCTGTTTCAGATCTTGCTGGAAACAACTATATGCTAATAGAGATTGCAGGAGCAACACCAGAAGACTTAGAGGAATTGATTTCACAGCAAGGTAAGTTTGAGGCTAAGATAGGAAATGAAACTGTTTTTACTGGAGGAGACAGAGATATAACTTCTGTTTGTAGGAATGATGCAACCTGTTCTGGAATTGAAAGATGCTTTAAAACACAAGAAGGAGGAGAAGCTTGCAAGTTTGCTTTTTCAATTTACCTAAGTGAAAAAGCTGCCCAAAGACATGCAGATATAACAGATGAACTAGAAGTAAATACTACTCCTCAAGGAAATTACCTGTCCAAAAAGCTTGATTTGTATGTTGATGACAACTTTTTAAGTGATTTATTGATTAGTGAAAGCCTAAAAGGACAAGTAACTACCCAAATACAAATTTCAGGTTCAGGCTCAGGAAAAACAAGAGAAGAAGCCTACGATCAGGCTGAATTAGAGATGAGAAAGCTACAAACTATACTGATTACAGGAAGTCTTCCATACAAGCTTGAAATAGCTAAATTAGACACAATCTCACCTGTTTTAGGCCAGCAATTCATTAAATCAATTCTGTTTGCAGGCATAGCAGCAATCCTTGCTGTAGCAATAATTGTCTTTTTCAGATACAGGAATTTCAAATCATCTTTAGCATTAATAATAACAAGCATTTCAGAAGTAATAATTATTCTTGGAATTGCATCCTTTATTGATTGGAATCTAGACCTTCCTAGCATTGCAGGAATACTAGCAACAATTGGAACAGGAATTGACAGCCAGATTATTGTATTAGATGAGGCAAGGCAAAAAGAAGTCTTAAGCATTAAGCAAAAGTTGAAAAGGGCTTTTGCAATCATTTTAGGAGCTTACTTCACAGCTCTTGTGGCATTGCTACCACTGCTGTGGGCAGGAGCAGGATTGTTAAAAGGATTTGCAATAACAACTATTATTGGGATCACAACAGGGGTTTTAATCACAAGACCTGCATTCACAGATATGATTAGGAATATAGAGGAGTGAAATAAAACAAAATGCTTCCTAGGGCACATATTATTTTAGGATTTTTCTTTGCAGCAGCTGCATTATATTTTTTTCCGCAAATAGGCTTTTTAGGAGCAGGGCTAATATGGGCAGGAAGTTTTCTCATTGATGCAGATCACTATCTTTGGTATGTTATTGAAGAAAGAGATTTAAGTCTAAAAAAAGCATACAAATGGCATTTGATGAAAAGAGAAAAGATGAGGAAACTTTCAAAAAAAGAAAGGCGAAAACATAAGAATGAAATCCTTATTTTTCATGGCTTTGAATCTGTCTTAGCAGCATACTTGTTATCTTTTTTATGGCAGCCATTTATTTACCTTGCAATAGGATTTATAATCCATTTATCATTAGATTATTATGAGGAGATAGCTTACCAACATAGGTTGGATAAACTATCAGTAATTTGGGACACAATTAAATATCATAAGTTGAAGAAGTTGAAATAAGTAAATTAAATTAAACCAAGAAATGGCCAAAAAACAAAAAGAATCATTATCAGAAAGAACAGCAAAGAACTCAATTTATAGCCT
>WJLC01000082.1 GCA_014728745.1 Candidatus Pacearchaeota archaeon | reverse complement strand
GCTTGGTAGGTATTATCTTCTTAATAATTTCTCTTCATGTTTTTAATGGCATTGCATTTGCATCAGGAAAACTTGCCCAAGCAATGCTTGGAACTTCAAAAAGAAAAACAAAAAAGTAATCTATTTTTACTTAAACAAAACTTTATAAGTTCATCATTTATTATTCATGACATGGAGAAAGGAATATTGCTTTATGGAAATTTTAGAAATCCTGAATTCAACAATGTAATCAGATATTTAATGAGACGAGACCAAGAAGGAGAGATTAATTTAAACCATAAAGCAACTGGAAGCATTTTTGAAGAGGATGACAAAAGCTTTTCATTTACAAATCCAGAATTTAATTCAGGAATTTTTTCAGCATTAAAAGAAATTGATATACCTTTCTCATATATTGCAGTTCATTCTCTTAGAGATAAGCAATCTTCCCAGGAAATTGCAAAAGAAACATGCAAAGCATTTCCAAACCTCAAATACAAAATTTTTGAGTTTTAAAAACCTTCAAATACTCTTAAACATATAAGAACCCTTTAACTTATATCCCAGCTTTCTGTAATATTCTCTAACCCCAATACCAGAAATTACAATCATTTCCTTTTTTCCTTTTTTCATAGCAATTTCCTCAGCTCTTTCCATTAATTTCCTTCCAAAACCTCTATGCTGAACATCTTTTCCTTTCTTTCCAATAGCTTCAACATTACCATAAACATGCAACTCCCTAATCATTCCTTCCTTCCTTTTTGAAATTCTCAACCTGCAGAAACCAAGAAGAATATCTTGTTTAACATCTTCAGCTGAAATAAAATATTCTGCTCCACTACTTGCATTGTATTTCTCAACTAAAATTTCAACGTTCTCAGCAACCTTTCCTTTTTTCAAGTAACTATGACCTGCTTCCCTAAACCGAATTTCCTTACTCTTTTTCAAATTTTTAAGAACAACTTCTCGTAAATTAGATTTAACTGGGCCAGCTTCAATGAATTTGGCAGGAATGTCCCTCTGAACCCTCATAATCCTAACCCATTTGGGAGCAATTTTGTAAACTTCCTTAAGCAGCCTTGTCATGTATTTCTCATTAATAGCCACATACTTTCCCTGCTTCCACCAGTCATACAGCGCAGTCCCTTTAATAACCAAAGTAGGATATATTTTCAACATATCTGGCTTATAATTAGAATCAGAAAACAGTTTCTTGAACATTGCAACATCTTTCTCAAATGTGCTTCCAGGCAATCCAGGCATCATGTGATACAGAACTTTGAAGCAATTGTCCTTCAAAGCTTTAGTAGCTTCCTTAACTTCTTTAGTTCCATGACCTCTTTTCACTTTCTTAAAAATTGAATCATAAACCGTCTGCACACCAAGTTCAACTCTTGTAGCTCCTAATTCCAAAAACTTTTCAGGAAAAACATAATCAGGCCTTGTCTCTAAAGTCATTCCAATTACTCGATTCTTCGCAGTCTCATTAATTTTATGCGCCTCCAACAAAGTTTTACTCTTTTTACCATTAAACCCGTCAAAGCATCCCTTAACAAATTCAACTTGGTACTTCCAAGGCATTGCTGGAAGTGTCCCTCCCATAATGATAAGCTCATTTTTTTCAGTACTGTGCCCAATATTATTCAACTGCTTCAACCGATTAGTAACCTGCTTGTAAGCATCAAAATCATTTAACCTTGCCCTCATTGCTGCAGGTTCATACCCAGTATAAGATTTAGGAGCAACAAACTCCTTATTTTCATAACCTTGAGGACAATAAATGCACTTACCTGGACACTCACTGGGTTTAATCATGGCTGCAATTACAGAAACTCCTGAAATTGTCCTTGTCGGCTTTGTAACCAACAATCTGCGAAGCTTCTTTTTCTCACTCTCATTGCAAGCCAAATATATTTCAGAATTCAGAGGAATCTTCCCTTTATTATGATCCTTTGCCCATTGTTTCTTAAGCTCCTCAACTTTTCTTTTGCTCAAATCCTTTTCCTTAAGCAGAGTTTTAATCAGTTGTTTCATTTTAAAATTTAATCCATGTTCTACATTTTTTAGAACCGCAGTTACATTTCATCTTTTCTGCATCCGGTCTATCTTCAGCTTCAAAATTAGTTGTTATTTCTTCACCTTTTTTTATATCTCTAATTGCAACATCACAAAATTCTCCCATTTTAGTATTTGGCTCACAAGAATGATTAAAGCAGTTCTCTGGAGGTTTTAACCTGAAAAAAATTCCCTCATGTACTGTTATTCTATTCTTTTCATAATCTGATAGCGTATCATACTCTTCCTTAGATATTCTATCTGAAGTATCCCAGTGAAGAACTATTTCTCCTTTTTTAAAATCTCTAAGTGCAAAAATACCTTTTCCATGAATTTTTGATTTTTTAATAATCACATCATCTGATTTCATTTTATTCCAGCTCTTTTCTTAACTTCATCTAATGTAAAATAATTAAGTTTCTTCACTTTAACTTCAATTAAATCCAATTCATTTTTTATTTTATTAATATTTTCAACATCACTAATTCCTTCTAAAAAAGGCTCACATCTAATTCTGCAAGGTATTTTATTTTTCCTTAATTCTCTTAAAACTTCAATTCTTCTTTTTACTGAAGGTGCATGTGGTTCAAGTTTCTTTGCAAGTTTTTCATTTGTTGTTACAATCGTCACAGTAACAACCACATTAAGTTTCTTAAGTAAGTCAATATCCCTAAGAATTAAATCCGACTTAGTGGGAATGTAAATCTTCCACATCTTTCCGTATTTAGCAAACTCTTCCAGTATCTTCCGAGTAATATTATATTCCTTCTCAGCAGGACCATATATCTCAGCTTCAGTGCCAATCCTAACAATCTTAGGATGATTTTCCATATTCAACTTCTTAATCTCTTTAGAAACTAGTTCTGGCATGTTTTTTACAACTACAATTTCATTCTTCCTGTCTTCAATATTCTTCCAATATTTACTTTTTTTATAATTAAAGCAATAAACACACTGAAAAACACAACCCTGATAAGGTGTCAAATGATACGGATATCTAAAATCCTTCTCAATATCATAATTATCATATTTTCTGAATGCTTTTTCTGCATTAACTTCAATTACTTTATAACTCATTTCCAATCAACTTCCCTTCTTTAGTATAAAATTTAATTCTCTTTACTTCCTTTTTAAAGTATTTGACTGACTCTTCTTCACTCCTTCCAATACTTTTTCCATATTCAATGCATTTCTTCAGTCCGGATTTTCCAACATTATCCAGACTGTTTGCATCACAAACAATCTTTTCCTCCACACTCTTAGGATTCTTAGTGTGCCTGTATAAAGCATTAATCCATTCTTTTGGAAATCCCATTGAAACAATCTTCTTTTCATTCTTCTTAACATAATCCTTTAATCCATGAAAGTAAATCAGAAACTCAAGCTTCCCTTCATCAACACTATAGTTTTTCTTAAGCTCAGAGACCCTTTTTCTGATTCTGAGAATATGACTGAAATCATGCATGGAATCCTTATCCTTATACAATGGCTTCACAAACTCAGTTAAATTCATATTCAGAATTCAACCCAAACCAATAAAATCCTTTTTATTTGATTGAAAAAGCTTATATATCAAAAATGGATAATATTATCCAATTATGGATAATAAACTGAAAATACTAAACTATTTGGCAAGAAATTACTCAAATACATTTACGCTTCATGAATTAAGCAGAACTC
>WJLC01000081.1 GCA_014728745.1 Candidatus Pacearchaeota archaeon | reverse complement strand
TGCTCCTTCCATGTGGACTTTCACTTTGATTTTATGAGGGGGATTTTTTATCCCATTTTTCCAAAGAACTTCATTAAGATATTTGTTTAATTTGACTTTTCTTAAATCCCTGTCTCTAATTTTCATATGCCTCACAATAAACTGCTTTATTGCCTTTACTGCTTTGTTTGTTTTTTTGTATCTTGGAACAGAACGGCATTTTTCCCTTAGAGGAATTGTATAAATTTTCTCCTTAGGTTTTTTCTCTTCTGCTTTTTTGCCTTTCTTTTTAGCCATAGTGACTTCTCCTTATTTTTCTCGGTTTGACTTTTAGTTTTGTTCTTCTCCAGTTTCTTCTATGTCTAGTCATCGCAGAGGGATGGACTCTTTTTCCCATTCCAAACTTTTTCAAAACAGCCCAGACAGGAGCCCATTTACTCCTCTTCTTTTGCTTTGCTAATTGTGCTTTTTTCTTTTGTTTTTGCAAGTTTTTCTTATTCTTCTTTTTCTTTCCTTTTTTCTTAGCCATTTTATTTATTGAATGCCCTCCATAAGTTCTTTTCCTTTTTCAGTTAATTTTCTTCCTGGTTTTTTGCTTCTAACTCCTTTAATATCTTTAGCTATTTCAGTAATACCTGCTTTGTCAAATTGCTGTAATATGGTCCTTATAATTTTTCCAGAAGCTCTTTTGAATCTTGCAGGTTTAAAACCTCTGTTCTTTTTGGTTCCGTATTTTGTTCTTAATCTATTAACACCCATCACACCATTTTTGTATATCTGCTTTAGAATGCTTGCGCTTCTTTTGTACCAAAAATCAGGATCTTCAATAGGCCTTTCCTTTCCTGGGCCAGATTTAACAAAATGAACCCACTCAGGAGCCTTTATCTCAGGAACTTTTTTCAAAGCTTCAGCTAATTTTTGATTATATTCTTGCGGATGCAATTTGTATACTGGATTTGGGTTTGCCATTTGTATCTGTTATTATTAGGTTTATTTATTATCTGGCATTCCTTTCGGAATTAGAAGCTTCAAGAACTCATTTAAATTCTTGACGCTTAACCTGTTTTTATTCAGAGAAGTTGGTTTATAAAGTTTTAGATTGGGATTTTTGAGAAGTTAAATAAGAAATATATTCTTTTTTATAGATATTAATTTAAATTTTAGAATTCTTTTTACATTATGGATCCTTATGAAGAAACTAAAAAAAGAAGGGATCTTGCAGAGAGAATTTCACAGGATTTTTATGATTATTTAGGTGTTGTTTTAACAGGTTCAGTAGCCTATTCTCCTAATTTCAAGGTATCTAAAAATTCTGATCTTGATTTAGTGGTTGTCACAGATGACTTAAAGAAAACTCTTCCAATGTTAATCAAAGATAAGAAGGAGAGGAAATCATTAGAATCTAGGTTTTTTGAAGGATATTGCACAAAAAGAGAAATTGAAGGAATTCCAGTAAGCACCCATGTTTTAAGCAAGGATGCTTTGGATATTATTTCAAAATGTTTTGTAGCAGATATTAGAGTATATCGCCCAACTGCAAAAAATGATTTCTATACTCTGCAGGGATTTGAAGCAAATAAATATAATTTTTCTATTAAGAATATTCCTTTAGACGAATTAAAGGGTGTTAGAACAATCATCCCAGTATCTTTTATCCATAATGATAGATATTATTTAGGGGTTCATAGAGATAAATTATTAAGTAATCCCATAATCCTGAATGAAAGTAAAAATTATATTTCTGAAAGCTTAGATAGGTTGTGGAAAGTAGTTACTGAAAACCTTTGTGATGAATCTAAAAGGATTCATAATAGGATAAATTTAGATAAAATGAATATACTTAATGCTTTATCTAAGAAAGAAAAAATGCCTTTGGAGATTAAATCTGCAATAATGTCTAAAACAAGATTTTATGTTTCCAAATATATTTCGAAATCAATTTAAATACAAATTCTCTTAATGGTCTGCCTAGGATTAAATAAGTTAAACTCAATTATTGAAAGCTTTTTATTTATATGATCATTTCCAGAGGAAATACTAAGTGTATTTCCTATTTCTTCAAAAAAATGCCCAGACAATTTAACTGTTTCATGGATATGTCCATGGAGACCCACTAAGGGCTGTTTTTCTTTTATAATCTTTTTAATAGCTTTACTTCCAACATGTTTTTTTTGAGAGATCATATCTAAAGAAGTATTATATGGGGGAGCATGAGTAACAAGAATTAATTCTTTTGGATTTTTATTTTTTGTTAGTTTTTGTAAATCCTTTTCAATGTTATATTTTCTATCAGATAAATCAAATTTTTTGATTGATGAATTATTTATTTTTCCCTCAAGAATAAAATTTTCCCTAGTTTTTGTTTCTTTTTCATCATTAAGGTCTAATCGTTCCCAATCTTTGAAAGAAAAAGGTGTAAGAGGTACATATGAATAACCGGCTATTTTGAAGTTTTCATAAAAAGAAATACACTTATTTTGTATTGCTTTATAACCCCCTTTTTTCTGGTTTCTTTTCAGGACACTTAAATTTTTTCTAAAATCATCATTTCCCAATAAAATAAATATTTTGCATTTATGATTCTTTTGAGCATTTTTCTTGTGAAATTTACAGATTAAAGGAATTAATTCTTTCTCTAAAAATCTTCTTTGTTTTATGGGTGTTCTATTTTTTTTATCTTTTGGGAGCAAATCTCCACCAATAATAATTGAATCTGCTTTTGTTTCAATTGCCCTTCCAAATAATTTTTTGTATTGTGCAAGATTGCCATGAATATCAGAAGTATAGATAACCCTAAATTCTCTATCCTTTGTTGATATCTGAGGAAAGTATAATCTTCTCAAGGCATCTCTAATAACTTCTGATTTACTAGCATATAAATCTCTTTCAACCAACTCTTTAGCCTTTTTTATGAGTTTTTTATTTAATCTTACTTGAATAGTCCGCATTACTATAGTAATGCGTATTTACTTATAAAGTTTTAGGAAAGATTAATTTGCAGTTTATTTTCTAACAGGTTTTCGCCACTCTTTTATTTTAATAGTAAATCCAATAACTCTTGAAGTATACTTTTTCCCAAGCTTTTCTAAAATTCTTTTGGAATATTCTTTAACTTTTTTCTTGCCTTCCTTGCCTTCAGGCCTTGCGCTTTGCAAAACAGAAATCTTAACATTTTTGTGTGTATTGAACATTTTCTTCAATCCAGAAATAAAATTATCTGTTATTCCTTGCTTTCCTAATTGCAAATTGCCTATTGTTTTTTTCTCTGTCATACTTATTTAATTTTCCTTACTTTTTTAATATCTTGCTTTTTTGCAACAATTATCTCTGGTTTTTTAACCCCAAAAGTGCCTTTTTTCATCTTTGATTTTTTGTATACATCTTTTCCAGAGAAAACATGCACTTTAACATCTTGTTTGTGCTTTCTCCAATCCTGGCTGTATGCACTGCATAAGATTGCCATTTGCTTTTTATCTTTTTTACTTATTTTAGAGGGTTTTGTCAAAGCAACGCAAAAAGGACTTCCACTTTCAACTGTGTGCATAACTAATTTATCCTCACCCATAAACTCTTGCATGAGTTTTTCATTTTCATTATCATTTCTTCCCATTAAAACTATTTTTCCTGAGTCTAATTCCATTTCTCTAAATTTCATTTTTTTTAGCCATTCATTCACCTTTTTTAAACATTTTTTTTGGTCATCCCACGTAAGCCTGTCCATGGCAGTTTTGTAATTGACCCATTCAGCTTTTGAATGCTCTTTAGTATCAATGCTTGGTTTCTCTTTTTTGACTTTAATTGCATACAAATGATATGTCTGCCCAATATAACCCATTCTATCCGACAATTCCTTTTCATATTTGTATTTACCAGAAATCTTAAAATCTTTAACCCACAATGGCTTCAGGCCTGTTTCTTCTTTCAACTCTCTTTTAATTGTCTTCATATTGTCTCTTTCACTATCCTCTACCCCGCCTTTTGGAAATTCCCATCCTTTCCAATGCAATTTCCTTTTTAGAATAAGATATTCAAAACCCTTTTTTGTTCTTGAATAAACAAGTAAAAATAAAGCTTTTCGGTATTTCATTACTGCCCCCACTTTTTTAATGCGTCTTTCAATTCCATATGTTTTTTAGCATACTTTTTCAAAGAAATTCCTTTAAGTGTTGCATCAACTGCTTGCCTCATTGCCATTGCTCCAGACATTGTGCCATTTGGATGTCCATGTATTCCTCCACCAGCCTGAATAACAACATCATTGCCCATAGCCTTCATTATCTTTGGAACAACTCCAGGATAAACTCCTCCGCTCGCTACTCCAAATACTGGCTTTACACCATACCATTTCTGGGCAAGATATTTTTTAGTTTGTTTTGTAAACTGTTTTTCAATGTCTTGTTCAATATGAAGTATTTCATCTTTTTTTCCAACCATTTTTCCAAATGCAGCACCAATATGTAATGTGTCTACTCCAATCATTCTAGCTAGCTGAGCAATAACCTCCATACTCATTCCATGATAATCTATTCTATCAAACATAGCATGCCCTGCCCTATGAGCATGAATAGGTAACTTAGTATAATCTCTTGCAGTTTGTAATGCCCCCCACCCCAAGGTGATAATATCTAGCATAATATAATTACCTCCATTTTCTTCAACAAATTTTATTCTTTTTAGCATCTCTTTAGTCTCAGCAGTGCAATTAATTAAGTATGCTTTTTTTAGACCAGTTCTTTTTTCCACTTCTTCAAGTTTTTTTATTGTTTTCAAAAATCTTGCCTTGAATTTGTTAAAATCCTGATTAGTGAGATTTTCATCATCCTTAACAATATCACATCCTCCTGCCCATGATTCATACGCTACTTGAGAATGTTCTCCAGGCTGCAGTCCAACCTTAGGCTTGACAATTGTCCCTACTAATGGCCTTTTCTTAATCTTTAATCTTTTTCTTATCCCTTTGATTCCAAATTGAGGCCCCTTGAAGCTTTTAAGCATTTTTTTAGGAAGAGTAACATCCTCCCAAAGCAAACCCTTTACTGCCTTCATACCATAAATATTTCCTCCAATACTAGACATTATTCCAGGAACATTTCCTAGCTCAAATAATCCTAGAGGATAAGCAATTCTAACCCTTTTATTTTTTTTGTCAAGATAATAAACCTTAGGTGTAAGCATTTTTTTGATTCTAGGTTTCATTGTAGAAACTTCAGTCCATGTACCCACACTGCTTTCTCCTGCAACAGTGCTAGCAACACCTTTGAAACTATGCCCTTTAGCAGGTGTGACTTTGTACTGCATAACTAGGTCTGTTTTTTTAGGCTTGTAGCTGAGGTCAATAAAATTCTCATATTTGTAGGATCTTTCTTTTTTAGATTTCTTTACCATGGGCCACACTCTTTTTTATAATTATAATAAATTTTCTTAGTTTAAATTATTTTCCGCATGAGGTTTTTTCTCCGCGTGCATGATGATATGCCTGACACTGTTTGCATTTGCCATGTCTAGGACATCCAGGCCAAGTGCATGGGCAGTCTGGGTTTGTTTGTTCGTCTGAATTTTCCTCAGGCATTTTAAATCTCCTCCACAACACTCCCTTCATCAGTATCATTTACCTTATAACCAAGTTTTTCAATTTTATCTCTTAAGTCATCTGACTTTTTCCAGTTTTTTTCTTCTCTTGCTTCTTCTCTTTCTTTTACAAGCTTTTGCACTTTTTCAGGAATTTTAATTTTTTCTTCTTCTAATAATTTCAACCCTAAAACAGAATCCATCTTTTTTATTGTCTGTAGTTTTCCATGAGCTTTTTTATCTCTTGCTAGCTTCCATAAAACTTGCAATGCTTTAGGTGTGTTTAAATCATCATCCATTGCTTTTTCAAATTCATCTATGTAACCCTGATTAATTCTATTATCATCTTCTAATTTATGGGCTATGTTCTTTAGCCTTTGCAATGATGTTTTAGCAGTTTCTAGAGCCTCCCAAGTAAAGTTTAATTTTTGCCTGTAAATTTTTGTTAGAAACAAATATCTTAAGTCTAAAGGAGTAAAACCTTTTTCAGTTATGTCTTTTAACTTGTAGAAATTTCCTAGAGATTTTGACATCTTTTTGTTATCCACTAAAACCCACTCATTGTGAATCCAGTATTTGACAAAAGGCTTTTTGTTAGCTGCCTGGCTTTGGGCTATTTCATTTTCATGATGAGGAAAAACCAAATCAATTCCTCCTGTATGAATATCAAAAGGTTGCCCTAGGTATTTTGTTGACATTGCACTGCACTCTATATGCCATCCAGGCCTCCCTTTCCCAATTTTTGTTTCCCAAAAAACATCTCCATCTTCTTTAGTATAAAATTTCCACAAAACAAAGTCATTTGCATTTGATTTATCATATTCATCTTTAGAGACTCTCTTGCTTGCTCCAGCTTTTAGATTTTTCAAATCTATGTTAGACAGCTTTCCGTAATCCTTAAATTTTTTAATTGAAAAATAAATCCCATCTTCTGCTTTGTATGCTATCCCCTTGTCAAGAAGCTTTTGAATAATCTTAATCATTTCCTGAATATGCTCTGTTGCTCGAGGCATTACTTCTGGCTTTTCAATATTCATAGCATCCATATCTTCTAAAAATGCTTTTTTGTACTTGTTTGTGAATTCTCTCAGTGTTTTCCCTGCTTTTTGACTATCTCTAATTGTCTTATCATCAACATCTGTTAGATTCATTACTTGTTTAATTTTGTATTTTTTGAATTTCAAATATCTTCTTAAAATATCTGCAAAAACATAAGCTCTTAAATTGCCAATATGCACATAGTTGTAAATAGTCGGCCCGCAAACATACATTTTTACAGAGCCTTTTTTCAATGGTTTAAAAGTCTGCTTTTTTCTTCCTAGTGTGTTGTAGAGTTTTAACATTTGATTGAATATAACAATATACCTTGCTTTAAAAAATTAGTTAATTTGAGATTTAATCAGATTCAATGTTAGCTATAATATCAACACTCGATCCGTAAATCTGCCCATCTTTTTGCATTGTTATTCCATATTTAACAGAACAAGGCGGGGCTGTTCCTGGAACATTAAATGTTACAAAAGTAGGATCTGCCATAACTGTTCCTGGACCAAGAGTAACAGAACCAGTCTTACCTAATCCTATAAATCCGTCTGCTTGAGCAGTAGTTAGGCTTGAAGGACAGTCTGTTTCAATAGCTTCAATATTGTATGTGAATTCAGCAGATTCAGTTCCTGTATTTCTAATAGATATAGCAAAGTAACTTCCTTTTTCTTCCTTGGGAATAGTGGATGTTCTAGATGGAGGATAAATTATTATTTTTTTACTAGAGTCTTCTGAAAATAGCTTATTTATCTCACTTTTAACAGATTCATCAATAACATCTAAGCTCCCACTAGCACTGAAGAATATTTTTTGAACAAAATAACCTCCAAGAATTAATACCATAACTAATAGAACAATTGTTACCATTGT
>WJLC01000080.1 GCA_014728745.1 Candidatus Pacearchaeota archaeon | reverse complement strand
TTTTTAACATGAACTCTTTCCTTGCCATTAATTTTTCCTCTTTTTTCTTTTTCTGTTCTGTATCCAACACTCACAACAGCAGGATACCCTTTTCTTTTCTCTCTCATTTTATTATCTCTTCCAGTTGGCTTTCTCCAAACTTGTTTTTTCTTTCTTTTTTTACCTAGTTTAGAATGTCTTCTGTGCATTCTTCTTATGAATTTTTTATGTTTTTTGGCTGCCATTATATTTCCTCTCCTGCTTTTTCAATAATGTATATACCATCTTGAAAAATCCTCTGGTCTTTTGCTCTTATTTTTGTGCCTGTCTCAAAGTTTGCTGCTGTTTGCCCAGCAATTTCCTTATCAACAGATTTGACTGTGACAATGTCATTATCAACTGAGGCTTCTGCCCCATCTAAAATGTTAATCTGCCTTGGGATTTTCTCTCCTAAAAAGTTTTTGATTACTGCCTTATTACCCTCAATGTTTACAGTCATAGGAAAATGACTGAATGCTATTTTTAACTTGTATTCAAATTTTTCTTGAACTCCTTTTATCATGTTTTTAACATGCGAGGTTATTGTGTTTATCATTTTTTTCTGCATTTTTGTTGCTTTTTTGCTTCCAATTAATATTTTGTTGTCCTTTTTCTTAAACTCAAACTTTCTAATATTAAATTCTCTCTTGTTTTCTCCTTCAGGCCCTTTCACACTAAGCACTCTGCCATCTATATTTGCTTCAACGCCTTCAGGGATTTCAATTTCTTGGTAAAATTCCTTTTTCATTTTAGTAAAAGTATGCTATTAAGCATCCTCCTATTTGTTCATCAAATGCTTCTTCATGAGTTACAAGCCCTTTATTTGTCGAAATAACTAAAGTTCCAACATCTCTTGCTGGCAAGTATCTCCTTCTGTATTCTTCAACCATATCTTTTTTAACAGTAAACCTAGGCTTTATTGCCTGGCAGTGTTGAAGCATACCAAGAGTTACTTCTATGCTGTTTTCTTTAGTGTTTATCTTGTACTTTTTAACAGCACCTTTTTGTTTCATTATCTTCAGTATCTCAATTAAGAGATTTGAAGTTCTATCTATTTTAACTTGTTTTTTTCCTGCTTTCACAGCGTTTCTCATCATGTTCAAAGCATCTGAAACAACATCTTGTGACATTTTTTCCTCCTAACTATATTTTTTGAATCCGATTTCTTCAGCTATCTCTCTGAAGCAGTGCCGGCATAAATTTAATCCATATGATTTGATATGAGCCCCAAATCTTCCGCATCTCTCACATTTTCTTGCAGCGATTCCTGTTTTCCTTTCTTTAGGTTTGTTATGTTTCAGAAATTTCTTTTTTATTTCTGGTTTATTCTTCAATTGTTTTAGTATTTTTTTCCAATCACTTGCAGTCATTTTATTCAAACTCTGTTTGGAAGTTGTCTTCCATAAATTTAATTATTTCTTGTTTTGATACCATTTGTCTTTTAGGAAATTTGCCTCTCTTGATTTTCTTTTTCTTGACTCTTTTCCCAGCTTTTTTAAAAACAACAGTAACATCTAATCCAAGTATTCCTATGTCTCTTTGGAATTCAACACCTGGAATTTCCAGATACTCTTTTATCCCAAAAGAAAAGTTGTTTTGGCTTATTGAACTTTTATTTAAAACATTATCAACTGCTGAAAGCATTTTTTGAAGTATTTCCTCTGAATTTTTTCTTATTGTGACCATTGCCCCAACTTCTAATCCTGGCCTTATATCAAAAGCAGGAACTCTTTTTTTTGCCAGTGTTTTCACTGGCTTTTTTCCACTAAGCATTTTAAGAAGCTTGATTCCCTTTTCTACATCTTCTCCTAATCCGCTTGTGCTCAATACAACTTTTTCTATCTTTACTTTTTCCATTGGATTTTCCTTGTTCTTATTTTTTGTTGTTTGTTTTTGTTCTTCTGCCATTTTATTCTTAATCAGTCACCATAATCTGTTTAATTAATATGTTAAGCTCACTTCCATCAACATTAAGTAGAGCAGTTTTACTTTTCTTGTCAACTTCTTTTACCTTTCCTCTCTCACCAGCGTGCTTACCCGTAACAACTACAACTTTTGCACCTTTTTCAAGAGCAAGGCATTTGTTTATTTTCTTCTTCTTAAAATCAATAGATACAGAATCATTAACATTGCATTTTATATCTGAAATGTAATTTCTTCCATCACTGAGGTTTAATTGCATTTTTTTGCCTTTGAGCATTGTTTTGTTTATTATTTTTGCAACTTTTTGATTTGCTTGTTTTTCCTTGATTTCTTCTGCTTTAAATTTTCCTGTAGAAGAAATACTTAACTTAAAATGCTTTTTTGAAGGAATAAAAGAAACTTTATCAAATAATTGTACACATTGTTTTTCATCTTTTGCAGCAACACCATTAACAATTATATTGTTTAATTGAATTGCTCTCTTGACCTCTTTTTTGTTCTGTGCTATTTTTAACATATCTCTTACAAAAACAAGAAGAGGAACTCCTTTTTCTAAACCAAACCTAGGCCTAACTACGTATTTTGTCCCTTTTCTAGATATAGGCCAGTTTGTTGGAACTTTCTGCCTTTTCAAATGTCTTGTCATATTACTCATTTTTTGCTTTTCTCCTTTGTCTTTTCTGTTTTATTTTTTGACTTCTTTGCTTTACCTTTACTTTCAGTATTTTCTACTCCTTTTTTTAATTTTTTCATTCTTTTCTTATCATCTAGATTTAGGCTAGTTATTTGCAGATTTGATGCACTTAGAGGAATGTTTGTTTTTGAGCCATCTTGCTTTTTTCTCTGAATACCTTCAACAATTACTTTTCCAAATTTAATTTTTATTTCTTGGATTTTGCCTGTTTTTCCTTTGTGTTTCCCCCTCATAATTTTGACTGTGTCTCCTTTTCTTAATTCAATATTTCTCTTTCCATGCTTTTTTCTTAAATCCTTACTTAGGTTTGCACCAAGAAATTTCTTTTTTATATGTAATGGAGCATTAGCTCTGTATTTCCTCTGCTTTCGAGGTTTTTTGCTCGCTTTCCAGTGTTTTGAAAATTTTTTCTTCATTTTAAGTATCAATATATGATTGAGGCAATCTTAGCAACCTGGGGCCATCTCTCTAAAATCTCTCTTGCAACTGGGCCCTTTACCTGTGTTCCTTTTGGATTCCCTTTTTCATCTTTAAGTATTACTGCTGCATTGTCTTCAAAAGCTACTCTCTCTCCGTTTAATCTTCTGTATGGTTTTTTCTGCCTAATTACAACCGCATCAAAAACCTCTCCCTTCATATCTGGAATTCCTTTTTTAACACTCACTTTAACCCAATCAGCAATCTTCGCAGCTGTCTGCTTTCCTTTTTTAGCTTTTGCTTTTTTCACAGCTACAATCCTAACAATTTTTGCCCCACTATTGTCTGCTGATATTAATTGTGATCCTACATTCAATCCTTTTGTGGGTTTTGCGCTAACTGCTTTCATTTTTCTTCTCCAGTGTTTATTTTTCTTGTAGCAATAAAGTGTATGGTTTTACTCAATGGTCTACATTCTCTGACTTCTACTCTGTCTCCAATGTTTACTTCATCTTCTAATTCTTCAGGAAGTCTTGCATGTATTTTGGTTCTGAATTTAGCATATCTTTCATATTTGTTGAAGTAAACCATTCTTTCAAATTCAATTGTGATTCTTTTTGGGAACTTTCTAGTGACTTTTCCTGTAAATGTTCTCCCTCTTGTACCTATATTTGTTTTAATCTTTGCTTTACCTTCTGATTTTCCTTTTGACTTAGCTCTAGCTGTTTTTGCGTTTTTCTTCTTTCGCATTTTGCTCTCTGCTTTTTTCTTCTTCTTTTCTTTTGCCATTTTGTTTTTTTGTTGAATAGGATATTTGCTGGTTCTTTGCCCTTCTTATGCTTCTATTGACTCTTCATCAAAGCCAAGGTCCATAAGGACTTTCTTGATTTTCTTTGTGTGGTCTCCTTGAAGAATTATGGAGCCATCTTTGTAGGTTCCTCCACAGGCAAGCTCATTTTTAAGAGTCTTTGCCATTTTCTTCATGTCGATACCTTTGTCAAAACCACTTATAACAGTAACGATTTTTCCGTATCGTTTCCTATCTGTCGTTACCTTTATCTTCTGCGAACCTTTCGCAATGTCTTCCCATTCTATTGCCTGTTTAGGCAATCCTGTTTTTGGATCTATTTCCATGGTTTATTTGTTTTTCAACTCCTCTGCCTTATTTTCAGATTTGTTGAGTGTGAGTATTCTTGCAATAATCTTTTTTATCTCTTTTGTATTTGTCTTACTTCCTTTTGCAGAGTTTGCCTTGCTCTTGGCTAGCTCTAGTTTGAGCTCTTTTAGTTTTTCTTCTCTGTCTTTCTTGCTCATATCTCTGATTTTTCTTGCTTTTAATGTAGCCATTTTATTTATTCTCCTCTCCTGATTTAGATTCATCTTCAGATTCTTTAGTCTCTTTAGTTTTTTCTTCAGATGATTCAGACTCTTTAGATTCAGGTTTCTTCTCTTCTTTTTCTTCCTCTTTATCAGATTCTTTCTTTTCAGTATCTTTTTCAGAAGGCTTACTTACTTTCTCTTTTTTATTCTCTTTTTCTGATTTTTTCTTGCTTTTCTTTTTCTTAGAAGATTTAGAC
>WJLC01000079.1 GCA_014728745.1 Candidatus Pacearchaeota archaeon | reverse complement strand
TTTTCTTAGTGGTCTTTTTCTTTGCTTTTGTCTTTTTTATACTAGATTTCTTTTTTCTAGTTTTCTTCTTAGTCTTTTTCTTAGCCTTCTTCTTAGACTTTTTCTTAGACTTTTTCTTGCTTCCACCACTAATTCCAGAAAGTGTAGCTCTATATCCAATTGGGGTCTGCTTTGAAGCCTGCTTTTCGATTCTATCTGCAGTCTTTTTTACCTTAGAAACTGCATTTCTTATTTCTTTGTTCAATCTCTTAAGCTCCTTGTTTGTCTTTTTTACTGACGAAGCCAGGGCTTTTTCAGAAATCTTTCCAAAGAAAAATCTTTTGCTTTCTGCAGCGAACTCATCCAAAACACCTTGCTTCTCTTCTTGCTTTGATCTAATGAGTTCTCCTGTCGCAATAAGAACCTTATGCATTTTTGCAAAGCTCTCCTCATTCATCTTTTTACACCTAACCATATTACCCTCCTTTTTAATGATTAAACAAATATTTCTACATATATAAAAGTTTTGCAAGAATTTTTTATTTTTAGAGAGTTTTGATTTTTACATCTCTTCAAGAACATCTATTCCAAGCAATCTCAAGGCGTTTCTCAGGGTTTGCCTGAATGCCTCGACTAAAGCAAGCCTGAAACCAACATTTTCAGATCCAATCACAGGGCAGCAATGATAAAACTCATTGAATGTCTGGCAAACATCATAACAATAAGCTGCAACAACTGAAGGATTTAGTTTGTTAAAAGATTCCTGAACTTTGTCTAAAAATAATGAGAGTTCTTTTACTAGCTCAAACTCTTTTGGCATTAGGTCTCCTATTTCCTCAACACTATCAATCTTTATTTTGGAATTTCCTTTTTTTGTGTTAGCTTTTTCTAAAATAGAACTAGCTCTTGCATAAGTATAAAGAAGATAAGGTCCAGTATTGCCTTCAAAAGAAGTGAATTTCTTTAAGTCAAAAACCATGTCTTTTTTTCTGTTGTTTTTCAAATCTCCGTAAAAAATTGCAGCAATTGCCACAATCAATGCTCTTCTTTGCAACTCTTTTTTACTTACTTTAGGCCATCTCTTTTTAATTTCCTTTGCAGTCAGTTTTTTAGTTTTTTCAAGAATATCTTCCATGAGAATTGTTTTTCCTTTTCTTGTTGCGAATTTCTTTCCGTCTTTATCCAAATACAATCCGTGTGAAACATGCTGGCACACCTTTGCCCAATCATAACCCATTAATTCAAGAACCTTAAAAATCTGCTTAAAGTAAAGATTCTGCTCTTGCCCAACTTCGTAAATCATTTCATCAAATTTATATTTTTCATATCTTCTTATCGCCTCTGCAATATCTCTTGTTGCATAAAGAGTTGTGCCATCTGTTTTTTGAATCAAAACAACACCTAAATCATATTTTTTCAAATCCACAATCATTGCACCCTTGCTTTTCTTAAGCAATTTTTTCTTTTTCAATTCTTCAATAACTCTGCCAGTATATTTCACTGATTGAGACTCTCCTGAAAATTCATCAAATTTTATTTTAAAAGTGTTGTAAATTTTTTCAAACTCATCTATGCTTAAATTCCTAAAAACTTTCCACATCATTAGTGCTTTTCTGTCCTTGTTTTCCAGTCTTTGAAAAGTTTCGTGGCCAAGCTTTTCATACTTTTTGTATTTGTTAGCCTTAACATAAAGCTTCAACATATAATCCATAGAATCTTTCATGAGCTTGTCTTCATCTCCAATCTCTTCAAATGCTGCAATTAATTTTCCAAACTGGCTTCCCCAGTCTCCTAAGTAATTTACTTTCTTTACTTTGTATCCAACAAAATCTGCAATATTTGCTAAAGAATTTCCAATTATTGTTGATCTTAAATGACCTATTCCAAAAGGCTTTGCTACATTCGGTGAAGAGAATTCCACAACTATTTTCTTGCCTTTTCCTATTTTGCTAGAACCATAATCTGCCTTGTCATTGATTGCATCCCATACAACTTTTCTTGCCATGCTCTGTCTTTCAAAAATAAAATTCACATAACCATCCATTACATCAACACTCTCAAAATCAAGCTCAGAAATATTGCCTATTTTCTCTCTTAATTCCAATGCAATCTCGTGCGGAGACCTTTTTAGTTTCTCTGCAAAAGCAAAGCAAGGAAAGGAGTAGTCACCCATATCTAATTGAGGAGGGACTTCTACCATTGACTCAATTTCTTCTTTTTCCAGCTTTATATCCATCTCTGGAAGAGCCTTAACAAGTATATCTACCACCAATTTTTTCATAACATATAAAGATAAATGCACATTATAAAACTTACCAAATCTACACATGTTTGCACATCCCACCACATAACAATCTTTATAAGATAGGCATGCTAAAAGATTTATAAGGGATTTATTGTCTAATCAGGCATAAAGGCATAATTAGGCATTAATCAATAAGCGAGGGTGCTGGAGTGGTCAAACAGGCAGCCCTTAAGAGGCTGTAGCTTAGTGCTTACGCAGGTTCGAATCCTGTCCCTCGCATTAAACAAATAAAATAACATAAAATTCTTGGATAAAATACCATTAAAACCCAATAAAATATATGTAACTAAGAAAATTCCAATAAAAAAATAAAGGTAAAAATTATTTACTCGTTGCTGTCTTTTCTAGTATCTATATTAAATACTGCTCCGCTTTCTGCTAAAGCATCTGCAACTTTGTCTGCAAGCCCTAAAACCTGCTCCTTAGATGGTTTTTCTTCCCAACTGTAAATAAAATCCACAGAACCAAACTCAGTGCTAAATCCTAGGTTTTCTAAATCTTGGGCTGTGTCAGTTGGCTTTTTTCCATCTGTTCCAAAGTACAGAATCAAATATGTTTTCCATGCCATAAAAGTTTGGAATTTTTAGATTATTTAAATGTATTGTAGATCAAATAATTCTTTATAAAAAACAACTTCATTAATTTAAAATGAGAAAACAAAAAAAGTATCTAACTCTTTTGATTATAGTAATTTTCTTGTTTTTTGCGATTAATTACTATTTCATTGATAATTTTCTAATTAATTTCTTCACAGACACTCAAACAGTTGAGGTTGAAAGAGTAATTGATGGAGATACAATTGTTCCAAAATCAAAAGAATTGCAGGAGTCAATAAGGTTGCTTGGAATAAATTCTCCTGAAAAAGGAGAAGAATATTATAAAGAAGCTAAAAGTTATTTAGAGCAGAGAATTCAAAACAAAAGTGTAAGACTTGAATTTGGCCAAGAAAGATATGACAAATACAACAGACTGCTGGCATATATTTTCTTAAATAACACTAACATTAACAAAGAATTAATTGAAAAAGGGTTTGCAAATTATTACTTTCCTTCTGGAAGAACCCCTTATTACAATGAATTTAAAGATGCTTGGGAAAAATGCATTGAAAGTAGAAAAAACCTATGCAAACCAAGCAATCATTCATGCAGTAATTGCATTCATACAAGAATAACCTCTCAAGAAGAAATCTATATAGAGAATATGTGTTCAGATAAATGTGATTTAAGAAAGTGGACTGTAAAAGCAGAGGGCAGAGATGTCTTTGAGTTAAACAGCATACTTCCTAAAAGAGAAAAAATAATAGTTGACATTGAAATCAATGATAATCAAAAAGATACTATATTTTTAAGAGACTCTAATAATCTGCTTGTTTCTTGGAAAGAAATTGAATAAATTTTTTAATATTTCCTTTTTAAAACAGCCAAAAATTCATTTAGGGTTAGTAATAAAAAATAAATATGGTTGTATTGGACAATAATTCTTATAAATGAAACTACTCTGGAATTAACATGGGTAAGGGAATGTTGTTTTGTTCTAAAAGTATGTTATTCACACTTAAAAAAGATTATACAGCTGAAAGGAGGTATAAAAAATGAAAAAAATAACACTAAGTTTGATGACAGTATTGGTCTTAGTTCTAGGCATAAGCCTTGTTAGCTTTGCTAGTGCTGCAATCAGTGGTGTTAATTTTGTCACTCCTGCTACTAATGCTAACATCTCTGGAGATAGCTATCTTATTAATTGGACAAATACAGTGGGACACCCAGGATTATACCTTCAGGAAAAAGAAGGTGGATGCGAAAGCGGCAATCCATGGGCAACCTTAATAGGTAGTTTTAATGAAACTGTAAAAACATACAGCTGGGACACATCCAGTAAATCTGATGGTGTTTATTGCCTAAGATTGTATGATACTGATAATGAAAGCTTATCTGGAAACTTCACAATCGACAACACAAATCCCGTTGCAACTTTAGCTGCTGGAGAACCATACATGTGCAATGAAGGCTCTAATGTAACATTAGATGCATCAAATTCATTTGATAATGAGACAGGAATTGCATTGTATGAATGGGATGTTGACAATGATGGAAGCTATGATGATGGGACAGGGGTTACTAAAAACTTCACTTGTCCTAGTGGACCCGCATTGCAGACAGTTAAAGTAAGAGTCAAAGATTATGCTGGGAACTCTGATGAAGCAAGCTCAAGCGTGAACATTTCAAATGTTGCTCCGGTTTGTAATGGTATAAATGCATTTACAGATTATGCAGTTGGAGAGCCAACAAACCTTTATGAGAATGCAAGTGATGTTGTTGATTCACTTCAATACAATTGGGATTTTGATGATGGCAATAATGATGTAGGAAATCCTGCAAATTACACTTTTACATCTGCTGGAGTTTACAATGTCAGTGTTGTAGTTAATGATGGAACAGAGAGTTGTGTAGATTCTCTTGAAATAACTGTTGTTAATCCTATGATACTACCGGCTCAAGAAGTTATGGCATTGGAAAATCTAGATGCTAATTTTACTCCTTATGAGGGAAGTGTTGCTAACTCATTTGCAACAAATCTCACTGGAGGAGTTTCTTGTAATGAAAGAATAGAAGTTTCAGGAATGGATGTTTCAGGAAATGCAGATGACTGTGTTGTGACTTGGAATAATGTTCCAAATAATGAGAGTGGGATCAATCTAATGGTTGTTAGAGTTGATAATGGGACAGATTATGAATACTACAGTTTCAATACAACAGTATGGAGCTGGAAAATTGATCTTGTTCCTGGATGGAATTTGGTTTCTATTCCAGTAGTTCCAAAAGACTCTAGCATTGAGAATGTATTTCTTAATGATCTTGAAAACTCATTAGTTGATGGACCTGAATATGCTGTATGGAGTTATCAATACGACAGTTCAACATCTTCAAACAGATGGTTTAAGAGCAGAAAGAATGGAGATGGAGATTTAGATACAGTTGAGCCTGGTAAAGCATACTGGCTTAATTTAAGCAATGCAGACACATTAAAAGGTTATGGAGATAAACTAATAGCTGCAAGCACACCTCCAGAAACAGTGGTTATTCCTGGATGGAATTTAATTGGTCATTATGGATTGTTAAACATACTTGGAGAAAACGCTCTTCAAGATAGTCTTTCAGGATGTTATTCAACAATACTAGATAGTAATGGAAACACCTTAAACAAATCCGGTGACAATTTTAATCCTGGAAAAGGCTACTGGGTAGGAATTAACACAAGCATAGGAAAAATATATTTCCCATCAAGCAACGCTTACAACTTCAACTAATTTTTGTTTTATTTTTTATTTTTTATTTTTTCTCTTTTTCTTATTTTTTTATTTTTATCTTTCTTTTCTCTTTTTTCTCTATATTTTTAAACTGGCATTTTATTATTTGGCCACCATTTTTCTTTTCAAAAGCAGAATTTGCAAAGATATTCTAAACAACAATAATCCTTTTAAACCGTAACTACTCTAAAATAACATGAAAAGAACACCTCTTGCATCTACGATTATACTTAGCTTAATTCTAATATTAACAACATCATTTGTATGTGCTGTTCCAATGATTCCTACTGTTTTTAATGGAACTGTGACATACACTGGAGATACAGGAATGAATCTTTATGGATATGATATTAATTTTACAATTGGAAGCAGTTACGGTCCTGTCAAAGCAGGCAGTGTGAGTTCTGGAAACAATTATGAAGTTGATGTTGATCCTAATGGAAACACAGGGCAAGACATTAAGTTCTTCATAGGAGGGAGTGAGGCTAATGAAGTTGGAACCTATATTAAAGGAGGTTTTGTTACATTAGATTTAACAATTGATGAGCCACCTACACAGATTATTGATCCTGAGTATTGCGGGGATGGTATATGCAACAATGGAGAGACCTGCTCAACATGTAGCCAGGATTGTGGACAATGTGGTGATGGTGATGGTAATGATGACGGAAATGAAGATAATGAGAATGACAATGATGGGAGTTCTGATTCAGATGATGATGATGATGAAACTAGTGGAGATGTGATTATTCTCAGCAATTCTAACTCTAACTCAGACACATTAAATTCAGGCCAGTCAAATTCAGGTCAAAGATCTCCTATGACAGGAAGTGTTGTTGGTGATTCAACAGAGAAAAGTTATGGATTCTTAGATTTCTTAGAATCTGGAGGATTAATTGTGATTCTTGCAGGAATGATAATTGTCCTTGGAATAATCATGCTTCTTTTACCTAAAAGATAACTAAAAAGGTAATAATTAAGCAATAATTAACAAATAGTTAAGCTTATAAATAGAGACTAATCTGTATTTATGTAGACTAGGTCAGCGGTTTAGCCCTCCGCTATATGCAAGTGGGCTTCATGCAGACTACGAGCAGTGCGTGATAAAAGTGTTAGGAAGTCTTTATTCCAACGTTGACGCTTTGTCCGCTTTGATCTTGTAGATGCGAATTGGGTCAGGCCTTGATCGGAGCAGCCCTAAACACCTATTAAGATGCTTAGCGGGTTACAGAGCTGAGGAGGATTAAAGGTAGCTTTCTAAGATTTTTTGAGCAATCTGCTTGGTCTACACTCATTTATATTTACAATAAATTAATAAATTAGTTTTTACTACATATTTTATGATAAAAGAGGATAAGAGAGGGCAATTCTACTTGCTGGCTGCAATAATACTAATAGTTATAATCAGTGGGTTTGCTGCTGTTTCCAATTACACAAGAAAACAGAGTTCTATCAAGCTTTATGATGTTAGAAATGAGCTTGGAATTGAGAGTGGAAAAGTATTAGATTATGGAACATTGCAAGGAGAGTTTATTGAAGAGGATGTTCACATTATTGACCATTTTACTGAAAAATACAATGAATATGCAGGAGAAGATAAAAAGATATTTTTTATTTTTGGAGGGTATGAAAAAATAACACTAATTACTTATGGGAATGCTACACAAGGAGATATAGAATTAATTGCAGGAGGGTCTCAGCCAATAACTACAGAGATTCCAAGAAAACAAATAATAAAACAAACAATTACTCCTGAAGGAGGGGAAGTTACTGTAAAAATTGGAGAAAATAAATATCCTTTTGAATTAAAACCAGGTGAAAACTTCTACTTCATAATCTCTCAGAAGATTGGAGAAGAACAAGTGGTTGTTACATCATAAATTAATGTAAAATAAGTAATTATAAAAATAAATTTCATAAAAATAATTAAATGAAAAGACAAACAATAAAATTATTCAAAGAGAAAAAAGCAATAAGCATAATGATTGGTTATGTTCTGCTTATTTCAATAACTCTTGTTATGGCGGCTCTTGTCTATCAGTGGATGAGGTCTTATGTTCCAAGAGAGACAATAGAGTGTCCTGATGGGGTTTCTATTTACATACAGGGTGTTTCTTGCATATATGATAGTAGTGCAGGAACCCACAAATTAAGATTAAATCTTACAAACAACGGTCGGTTTGATGTTGATGGTTACTTCATAAGGTCTTCAGAAAATGCAGATGCAAAGGTTGCTGGAAATGACATATCTGAAAATCTTGTCTCTGGGGGAAATGTTGCTGGGGGTGTTGTAAGATGGAGCAATGTTCTGACTCCTGGAGAAAAAGCTCCTCAAACAGTATACACTATCTCAAGTGAAACAAAATTCATTGAAGTCACTCCAATAATTTATCAGACAATTGAAAACAAGATAAGGCTTGTTAACTGTGGAAAAGCAAAAGTAAAAGAAAACGTTGTATGCCCTAATTAAAAATCTTAAAAAAAGTTTAAAAACATCATCACCATCACTATAAAAGAAGACAAAGAAGATAAAAATGAAAAGAAAAGAAATACAAAAAATATTTAACAAAAAAGACAAAAAAGGTGTGTCACCTGTGATTGCAACAGTCTTGCTTATAGGAATGGTTGTTGTTCTTGCTCTGATTGTTTTTGTATGGATGAGAGCTCTTGCAAGAGAAACAATAACTAAGTTTGACGGAGAAAATATTGAGCTTTCTTGCGACAAGGTGAGCATAGATGCAGATTACAGCTCAGGAATTCTTACAGTTACTAATAATGGAAATACTCCTATCTACAGACTAAAGATGAGAGTAGAAGAAGTTGGAAGAGAAACCACAAGAGTAATAACTGAAGATTATCAATGGCCTAAATTTGGAATTGATGCTGGAATGTCTTACACAAGTGAACAATATAGTTTAGATATAAGCGGAAGTGAGGAAGTTGTCCTAATACCAGTTCTTCTTGGAAATACAGAAGATGGAAAAAAGAAAACATTCACTTGTGATGAAAAATACGGATACAAAGTTATTTAAGAAATAGAATACAAAATAAAATAATACAAAATAAAAAATGTCAGTGATAAAAAACAAAAAAGCAATTTCTGGAATTGTTGCAGCAGTAATCATGATTGCATTAGTGATGGTTCTTGGGGTTGTTGTTTGGAATGTGATAAGCAATTTGGTTTCAGAAGAACTAGAAAGCGCAGGAACCTGCTTTGAGGTTTTTGACAAGGTGAACCTAAATAATAAATATACTTGTTGGAATTCCTCTGCAAATGAGATTCTTTTTTCAGTAAAAGTTGGAGATGTTGATATAACTAAGATAGTTGTCTCTGTTTCTGCAGCAGGGCAAACAAAAAGTTATACATTAAGTGATGAGGAGAATGATAATCTTGTTTATTTTCCTAGCGGGGATTCTGGAGTTGTAAAGCCAGGTAAAAATGAAGGATTAACATACATAACTGATGAATTTAACACAGCCCCTGATTCAATAAGTATTTATCCTGTTGTAGGAGATCAGCAATGTGATGTTTCTGATACTATCTCAAACATAGGCTCTTGCATTCTTTTAGGATAATTTAACTATTTGCTATTTATTGCAATGTTTTTAATTAATAAAAAGTATTATAAATTATATATAATTCAGTAATATATTGTAATGAAAAATTAAGAGGTGCTATGTTAAAAGGAAATCTCATTAAAAAAACTAGAAAAACCAAAAAGGCTCAAGTGTGGGTCAACACAGTGGTTTACACATTAATTGCATTTAGTTTAATTGCAGTTGTTTTGGCATTTGCAAAACCAAAAATAGAAGAAATTCAGGACAAAGCAGTCATTGAGCAGTCAATAAGTTTAATGAGAGATTTGGACTCTACAATAATGGAAATAGTTCAAGGGGGCTCAGGAAACAAAAGAGTCTTAGAAACCTCTATTAAAAAAGGAGAATTAACAATAAATTCTCTTGAGGATGAAATTAATTTTGAAATTGAAAGCAGATATGTTTACAGTGAACAAGGAACAACAATACAGGATGGAAATCTTAAAATAAAAACAGAGGAATTTGGAGATTTAAACCTTGTAAGAATAAATAGAGATTATGAAAATTATAATATAACATTCAATGCTAAAGAAGAAAACAAGATAATAAGCAAAGCTGCCACACCTTACAAAATCTCTGTGTGGAATAGAGGAAAAAAAGAAACAGGAGATGGAGAAAAGTGGCACATTGATGTGGAGGTTAGTTAAACATAAAACAAAAAATGGCACATAAAATAGAAAGCTTTCCAAAAGTGCAAATAGACTTTACACCTAAGCTTCCTCGAATCCAAAAAATAAAAGACAAGACAAAAGTTAATTTGAGATATAGTCTCATAAGCCCTTTTACTTTTGCCCATATTTACTGGGATGATAAGAATTTTGAACTTGCTTACGAGGTTGAGGAGCCAATACTGAATGACCAGGAAAAAAAGTACAAAAAAGAGATTATTTCAGCTATGGGAGAAGCCATAAACTTTGAACAGATTGTTGACAATAAAAGAAACACTCTTCTTGATTACTTAGACAAAATGTTTAGGGTTTTAGCAATTGAATTAGATATGGATATGACTTATGAAAGCTATCAAAAAATATTTTATTATCTTGCAAGAGATTTCATGGGATTTAACGAGGTTGATCCTTTGCTAAGAGATTATTTTGTAGAGGATATTGAATGCAACGGAGTAAACAGCCCAATATACATAGTCCACAGAATGTACAGAAACATGAAGACAAATATAATATTTAAAAATCCTTCAAAATTAGAGAGTTTTGTTGAAAAGCTAGCTCAAAGAAGCGGAAAGTACATTTCCTACTCTCAACCTATTTTAGATGCAAGTCTTCCTGATGGAAGCAGAGTAAATGCCACTTACACAAAAGATATAACAAGCAGAGGGCCTACATTCACAATACGTAAATTTACAAAAACTCCTTGGACTCCTCCTCAGCTTCTTAATTTCAAAACCTTAAGTCCAGAAATGATGGCCTACTTGTGGATGCTTATTGAGAACCACATGAACATTCTTATTGCAGGAGGAACTGCATCAGGTAAAACAACTCTGCTAAATGCAATAGCCTTTTTCATATCTCCTGAGTCAAGAGTTGTTAGTATTGAGGATACTCGTGAGCTGAATCTTCCAAGGGAAAACTGGCTTCCAAGTGTTGTGAGAACTGCCACTGGAGTAAAAGGAGAGGGCGAGGTTGACTTGTTTGCTTTACTTAGAAGCTCTTTCAGGCAGAACCCAGATTATGTTATTGTTGGTGAAGTTAGAGGTAAAGAGGCTTATGTCTTGTTTCAGGGAATGGCTTCAGGACATTCCTCATTAGGAACAATTCACGCAGAAAGTGTTGATACTGTTATAAAAAGGTTAGAGAGTCCGCCTATTGAATTATCTCCTACACTTTTGAATGTTCTAGACTGTGTCTGTGTTATGAGTCATGCAAGCGTAGAAGGAGAAGATACAAGAAAATTAAGAGAAATAGTTGAAATAATTAATGTAAAGGACAATGGAATTGCATTAACTAATAGGCCTTTTTATTGGAATGCAAGCAACGACAATTTTTACTTTAAGGATACTAATAAGATATTTGAAAAAATATCTACTAGAGAAGGAATTCCTCTGAATGAACTTAATATGGAGTTTAGCAGAAGATCTCAGCTTTTGAGAAAGCTTCAAGAGCAAGGGACATTTCAATTTGAAAAAGTGCAGAATATAATAAATGAATACTACAAAAAACCAAAGGAAGTTCTTTCAAGATACAACATAAGATAATTTCCACCTAATATTTATTTACT
>WJLC01000078.1 GCA_014728745.1 Candidatus Pacearchaeota archaeon | reverse complement strand
GTTTCTTATAATTCAATTATAGGCAGTGCAGGAGCCTTTTTAGATAATACTGATTGTTTTGATTATCAAAAAGGTACTTGTTATTGTGGATGGAAAAGTTCTCAACTTTCTGGAGTAACTTTTTATACAATTTTCTGCAGAGTTCATCACTGTAAAATTAATTAATTTTTAAAGAAACATTTAAATATCTCTGCTGTTTTTTTGTAATATGAAATTAGAGGTGAATATTAGTAAAGGAAATTTATTTGTTGCAATTGCTTTTTTAGCAATTATTGGAGCAATATTTTTTACACATGCCTCAATAACAGATTCTAGTGCACCAAATCATCCTGGAGATCAAATAAGTATTGCAAGTGGAGATTATATAGGGGATAGTGTTGATGAAGCAATTAATTATTTAGATGAAAGATTAGATAATTTAGAGAGTTTTTCTGCAGGGGAAAATGCAGTTGCACTTTCTGATAGTTTAAGTGAAATCACCACAAGAAGGAGTTATCAAACTATTAAATCATTTACTGTGGGACAATCAGGAACAATAAGATTAGAGTTCCAATATAGATCATCAAACCGTAATTATAGAATACATATAAGGATTGTTAAGAAAGAAAATCCTGATGATGTTTTATGGGAAACAGTCAAGTGGTATGAGAGTGAGAATTGGGAAGATTCAGGCAATATTGATTTAGATGTTGAAGCAGGAGATGTCTTTTATATTCAAGGATATTCAAGAGACCTTTATTGCCCAGATTATTCAGATACTTGTTTTGGAAAACCACAAGTTAGAAACGCTAAGATTAAATTATCAAATGAATTACCTCAGATAACTTTTGGTTAAATTATTATTAATTCTTATTCTAGTTTAGAAATAAAATATCTTTTAATAATTAATAATTATTGTTTAGGCTCTTCATCAGGATTAGCCTTTTCTTTCTCTGCTTTTTCAGATTCTTTTGGTTCTTTATCAGGGTTTCCTTCTGTTGAAGGTTTTTCTTTAGGCTCTTCACCAGGATTTGATTCTTGCTTTTCTGTTTTCTCAGGTTCTTGTTCTTTGGTTTCCTCTTTCTTTTCTTCTTCACCTTTACTCTCGCCTTTAGCCTCATTCTCACTTTTGTTTTGATCTGAAAATATTTCTTTAAGTGGTTTTGAGCCTTCTTTGATAACTTTAGTATTTATTTGTGAGATTGCTTCAGAAATTACTTTACCACGAACACTTTTTCTTAATCTTAGGCCTGGAGGAGATTTATTGATTTTTTTGTCTCCTTTAGGTCTTTTGTGCATTCCTTTTCCATAAGTTAAAAGAACTTTTTTTAATCCAACTCCTTGAACATTTTCCATTGCAGTTATACCTGCTTTGTCACTTGCTCCAGTTATCTGCAATTCATATCCTGCTAAATCAGGAGATATTTCCTGGCCCTTGATTATTTCTCCTAGACTTTTACCTTTCAAAGAAGAGGCATCTGCTTCTATCTTGTATGTTTTTCCATTTTTTGCTGATATGTTTATTTTAAACGCCATTTTGTCTTTTATTTTTTTTAATGATTAATATTTATGTATTGAAAATTTAGTTTTTAAAGGTTATTGATTAGCTTAATTTAACTAATTCTTTTGCTCTAATCACATTCCCCATTCAGGCTTTTCCTTTCTCTTAATTTCTGCAATTTCCTGAATTGTCTTTATCTCATCTCCTGAAAGAAGGTCTTTATTTTTCTTGAATTTCTTAAATTGACTCTCACTTATATCACTGTAAAGGGTCTTTTTATCTTTCATCTGCCTTTCAAAGTTGATCCCTGGAACAGAGATTGCAACTTCCATATCTTTATTTGCTTTTTCAACAGATTTGTTTTCTGATTGTATGTTTTTTATTCTTCCTACTTTTTCTCCTTTTTCATCAATTAAATTCAGGCCTGAATTAATTTTACCTGCTTTAATTTTAACACCAAATATAGCTGGCTTTGTGTTTCTAAATACATATTTGTGCAGGACATCTACTTTTGCGATTGTGGCTAATTCCATTAATCTTCTTTTTTCAATTTCTTTTGCTTTTTCTTGCCTGAATTCCACTAGATCCTCAATGAGCTTGTAAATAACATCATCAGTGATAATTTTTATTTTACCTTTTATTGGTCCAACTTCTTCATCAACATCAACATTAAATCCAACAATTACTGCATCTAATTCATTAATATCTAGGTTTGCCTTAGCTGAAATCAGATCAGTTTTGCTTACATTCCCTATACCTGCTTTAACAACAGGAATGTTTTTTTCCTTAAGCAAAGCAAGTAGAGCTTCTAAGCTTCCTAAAGAATCTGCTTTTGCAATTATTCCTTTTTTGTCTGTTTTCACATTTTCTGAAAGCTCTTTTTTGAATTTCTCTTTTATTTCTCCAAGATTGTCTTTAAAGACTTCAAAAGGCATTCCAGGAAGTACATTAGCCTTTTCAACTAATTGCATTCTTAGTCCAGTAGAAGCAACAGCTTTTTCACTTGGCTTGAATTTATTAGATAAGGATTGTATTTCCTCTAGAATTCTTATTTTTGTTATAATTGGTTTATCAGGATTTTCAAAGTTTGCAACTGCAATTTTGTCTTGCCTTGATAATTCTCCATCATAAAGAATAGCTTCATTGTAATTAATTGTTTTTTCTGTTTTAACTTCAAGCATAACTCCTTTTGCATCTTTTCCTAATTCAAGTCTTTCACTTAAATATTTTTGACTTAATCCGCACAAAACCATTATTAGTTCTTGCAGTCCCTGGTTTGTTTCAGCACTTGTTGGAACTAATGCAATTTTCTTTGAAAAGTCATTTATATTATAGTAAAGGTCAGCATCAAATCCGTAATTATTCAAACTTCCAATTAGTGTCATGTATCTTTCATTAAAAACCTGCTTTACTCTATCTTGCTGAGAAGAAATTGATTGTTTTAAGGATATATCTTGTGTTCCTCCTGTGTTTTTTGCACCTTGCTTGCCAGGTGTTTTCCACCCTGAAATATTATCTATTTTATTTAATGCAATTATAAATGGTGTTTTGTTGTGTTGGAGAATTTTGATTACTTCTGCTGTCTGAGGCTTTATTCCTTCATTAATATCTATTACTAATACAGCTAAATCTGCTAAAGCACCTCCTCTTTTTCTTAGATTTGTAAATGCTGCATGTCCTGGAGTATCAATAAACAAGAAGCCTGGAATGTTTAATTTAATTCCAGAGGACTCAATTAAAGGGCATGATTTCTTTAAGATATCTGCAGGAAACTTTGTGAAAGATATTTTTTGAGTTATTCCTCCTGATTCTCCTGCTTGAACAGAGGTCTTTCTAAGTGCATCTAAAATACTTGTTTTTCCGTGATCAACATGCCCACATACTGTTACAATAGGCTGTCTTATCTGGGTTTGTTCTTGCTTTTGTTTTTTTTGCGGTTTAGAGTCTTTGTTTGTCATAATACTATCAAGAACTAGATACAAGTTAAAAAGATTTCTAATTACCTATTAATTGTTTATTATTCCTAATTGTTGTTTGCTAGTTGTTTATTTATTGCTTTAAACTTTTTAATCTTTAAACATCTTTAAACCTTTAATCATCTAAAAAAGGACTATCTGGAAAATGCTCAATTAGGCTTTCAGTTAGTCCTAAAAGAAGAAGATTATCAATTATTTCTTCATTACTCTTTTCTTGTTTTGAAGCATCTCTTAGTAATTCCATAAAAACATACTCTTCTCTTGTTAAACCAAACTTTGACGCAGTATCTAAAGCTTCTTTGAGTTTTGATTGGTTTTTAAGTAAATAACTCGCCATATCTTGACCTGTTTTTTTCATTTCCTCTATCATCATACTATAGCAGGTGCTTGTGTTTTTTCTCCCAAAATCAGGAGAGCTAGATGAATTTGAGAGAACAAGTCTTCCTATAGAATCTTTTAAGCATTCTTTTACTAGTGTTTTTGTCCATCCATTGTCTTTGTTATAAATGACATGTATTAAATCTGGGTTTATTTTATCTTCTTGACCAAACTTTACTGCCAACAAATGGTTTGATTGATGATGAAGAAAATCATTGAATTCCTTATATTGGTCTTCTATTTCTTGTTTATGAATTGATTCATCATAATTATGGAATATAAAATTTTCTTGCTGATAAACCCCAATAAACTCAGGCAAGACAAGGTCCTTGCTTTTTCTTTTTCTTGCCAAATTAAAATCTTTTAAGTTATCACTACTAAGCATTTTTTCAAAGTTTCCTTCTCTCAAGTCACTTGGATTCCCGAGTGCGTATTTGTATGTGATGATTTTATCCATTTTTCGTGATTATATGCTAGGGTATTTTATTTATAAATTTTTATTTCATTAAACACATAAACACAAGAGAGTTAAACATAAGATTAATAAACCCTTACTTTCCTTAATTTTAAGTAGTAAAATTATAGATTTATAATTTAATTTTATTCTAGTTTACTTACACCCCTTCAATACTTTAAATGCCTTCACTACACCACACTCACACTAAACATACTAATATAATAGCATACTCAAAACCCACTAGACATACGAACATACCAACATATTAACATACAAACATATCAACATACTCAAAAATAAATTAAACAATTAACACCTTAGCTTAATTAATACTTAAAATGACAGAAATATACGATGTTAAAGAGCGTCCTTCTAAGGACATTGAGAAAGTATTGCACCCTCTTGTTAAAGAGTGGTTTATGAAAAAATTCAAGAATTTTTCCCTTGCTCAAAAGTACGGAGTATTGCAGATTTGGGAAAGAAAAGATGTTTTAATATCTGCTCCTACTGGAGGAACTAAAACCCTTACAGCTTTTTTATCTATACTAAATTATCTTGTGGAATTAGCTTCTAAAAACGAGCTAGAAGATAGGATTTATGCTTTGTACACTTCACCTTTAAAAGCACTTGTAAATGATATTTCTAAGAATTTAGTAGAGCCTCTTGAGGAAATTCAAGAGCTTGCTAAAAAGAAAAAAGTTAAATTGCAAAAGATTAGAGTGGCTGTAAGGACTGGGGATACAAGCCAGTATAAGAGAGCTAAAATGGCAAAAAACCCTCCACATATCCTTGTAACAACTCCAGAGACACTTGCTATAGTGCTTACAACAAAGAAGTTTGTAGAGAATTTCAAATATCTTGAATTTTGTGTTGTTGATGAGATTCACGCTCTTGATAACAAAAGAGGTACTTATTTGAGTTTAAGCTTAGAAAGGCTTAATGAACTAAGTAATATTTATCCTGTTAAAATTGGATTATCTGCAACAATTGAGCCATTAGATGAGGTTGCAAGGTTTTTGGTTGGAATTGATGACAAGAGAAGTGTAGGAATAGCAGATGTTCCTTTGAACAAAGATATTGATGTAAAAGTATTGACACCTTCAAGAGATTTGATTAATGATAAAGATATGTATCCTAAAATGTACAGCACTCTTTCTAAATTAATTGAGAAGCATCAGACAACACTTATTTTTACTAACACTCGTTCAGCAACTGAAAGAGTTGTTAATCATTTAAAAGAAAAGTTTCCAACTATTTATGGCGATGAGAATATTGCAGCCCATCATTCTTCTTTAAGCAAGACACATAGGTATGAGATTGAAGAAAAGCTTAGGGATGGAGAATTGAAAGTTGTTGTTTGCTCAACAAGCCTTGAGCTAGGAATTGATATTGGTTTTATTGACTTAGTTATTATGCTTGGCTCACCAAAAAGTTCTGCAAGGGCTTTACAGAGAATTGGAAGAGCTGGTCATAAGCTTCATGAAACTGCTAAAGGAAGATTTATTGTTTCTGATAGAGATGACTTAGTTGAATGCAGTGTTATTCAAAAAGAAATGGTTGAAGGAAAAATAAATACTATTGAATTTCCTAAAAATGCCCTTGATGTTTTGTCTCAGCAGATTTATGGGATGGCAATTTACAAGATATGGGATGAAAAAGAGCTTTTTGAGACAATAAAAAAAAGCTATTGTTATCATACTTTAAGCAGAAAGGATTTTCTTGATGTAATTAGTTATCTTGCAGGAGAATACGCACTTGAGAAAAATCATGTATATGCTAAGATATGGTATGACCCTGAAACAAAACAGATTGGAAAAAGAGGCAAGATGGCAAGAGTAATTTATATGACAAACATTGGAACTATTCCTGATGAAAGCTTTGTCAAGGTTAAATTGTCTCCTTCTGGAGAGCAAGTAGGTGTTATTGATGAAGGATTTTTGAGCAGAATGAAAAAAGGAGATGTTTTTGTGCTTGGAGGAAAAACATACCAGTATAGGTATACAAGAGGAATGAATCTTTATGTTGCAGGAAATGTTAAGAGATCTCCAACAATTCCATCATGGTTTTCTGAAATGCTTCCATTAAGTTTTGATTCAGCATTGGAAATTAACAGATTTAGAAAATTAATCAAAGAGAGAATGTCTGGGAAAAGCAAAAAATCTGACACAATTCAATTTATACAAGAGCATCTTCATACTAACAAGACAACTGCAAAGGCAATTTACAATTATTTTGAAGAGCAGCATAATTTTCTTGAAATTCCTGATTCTAATACTATGGTTGTTGAGAGATGCAAGACAATGGACAGAAAAGGAAATAGTAAAAACCAATTAATTTTCCACAGCATGTATGGAAGAAGAGTAAATGATGTTTTATCTCGTGCTTTGGGATATTTGATGGCACGCTCAAAAAAGAGAGATATTGAAATAGGAATAAATGACAATGGATTTTATCTTGCTGGAAGCAAGCTTCCTATTGAAAAGGCTTTAGATTACTTAACTAAGGAAAGTCTTGAAAAGATTTTGTCAGAGGCAGTTGAGAGAACAGATGTTCTTTCAAGGAGATTTAGGCATTGCGCTACAAGGGCTTTGATGATTTTAAGAAGTTACAAGGGCAGGAGCAAAACAGTTGGAACACAGCAAATGAGATCACACTTTTTACTTAGCACAATAAAAAAACTAACTAAAAACTTTCCTATTTTGAGAGAGGCTAGAAGAGAGGTTTTAGAGGATTTAATGGATATTGAAAATGCAAAAAAAGTTTTGCAGTGGATAAGAGATAAGAGAATTAAGATAAAGATAATTGAAACAAAACTTCCAAGTCCTTTTGCAATGAATCTTGTTTTACAAGGGCATGCAGATTTAATTAAGATGGAAGATAAGCAAGCTTTCTTGAGAAGAATGCATGAACTGCATAAGAAATCTATTGGCAAGTGATTTTTTTAAGGTATTTTAAAATGATTTTAAGAGTTTTAAATTTGAAACTCTTTTAATTGTAATGGTCTTATTCATATACTTGTTTTGTTCTTATTTAGCATGGGATTTAGAAAAGTACTCTCATTGACAGCGCTTGTAGCAGGTGTTTATTTAATGGGCAGAGCAACAGCTCCTGATTTAGGAGAGGTTATTGATTATGTGAGTACAAATCCACAGCACCAGGAAATTGTTATAAATAAGACAATGGATTATCGAGAGGAAGAGCAATTAGGATACTCTTCAGAAACACTTGTTAACTTTTCAAAAGCCTTGCTTTATGAATTTGACAAAAAGAATCTTAGTAGAAGCAATAATAAAAATCACATGACAGGAAAGTTTGAAGAAGAAAAGGAAGTAAGCTCAAGAAATTCTAAAAAAGAAGCTCTTAGAAAATATAGATATTTAAGAGATTATATTTATGATTTTATATTGTCTGATAAGGAGGGAATTTAATAATTTAATTAATAAAAATGGATTTTCAAATTAATTTACAAGATTACAATGAAGGTGAAGATGGCAAGAATAGGGGTTATGAGGATACTTATGGCAGCCTGAAAAGTTATGTTGATGAAAAATTAGAAGAAAGAAACATTCTCTCTCAAAAACCAAGTCTTGTTATGCTTAGTGAGGACAAAGATGTCATGGCAAGAATAATGGAATCTAGGAAAAGAGATTTTTGGGAGACTGAAGAGGCAGATGTCAATTACAAGGCCTTGTTAAAAGATATAGAAAGCATTCAAATAGGAAATCAGCAAATAGAGGAAAAAGTAAAAATGGAGCTAATGGGTATTGATGAAAACCCTTTTAAGAGATTCCTTTACCAGGTTTTTACTTTTTTCAGAGGAATTTTTGATAAGAACCCTGAGACAGCACAGGATATCATGAAAATGCAACTTAAGAGAGTGGATTCTGTGTCTCAGGGCATAAATCAAGCAAGCAGAGTTATTAATGAGAGAGTATCTAAATTAAGTAATTATTATTCTAAGATAGTTGATAAGTTTGAAACAGGAACAGCTTACAGAGAACAACTTTTAGGTTCAATAGATCAAACCCATGTACTTTTGGATCAGACTGAAAAGATTGTTGAAGGTTCAGAGAACCCAGGAGATAAGTTAAGATATGATATAGCTACAAAAAAGCTTAGGAAAAATTTAGAGGCTAAGACTTCTGAGCTTAGAATTGTTGATAGACAACTTTTAGATATTAAAGAAGAAATACCTTTTGTAGATACTTTTGAAAGTTTTTGCCAGACTTATTCATATGCATTAAAAGAATCATTTCAAAAAGTTCAGACAGTGAAAACACATCTCACAAATGTTATGGGATTGTATTTTGAGATGATGAGAACAAACCATATTCATGATGCATTAAGAGAGAGTGTTGGGCAATTGTTAGAGTATACAAACAATATGGGCAAGAGCCTTCTTAGAGCCAAATCTCTTATTATGGGAGTAAATAACAATGAAATTTATTCTTATGGATATGATACTAGAAAGAGGGAGCTTGACGGAATTATGGATGATGTTATGCAATCAAATGCAAGCACATTCAGAAACCTAGAAAGAAAAGTAAAAAACATGCTATCTACTCCGTTTAAAAAAATTAATTTAGGAGATTCACTTTTTGGTGTTTCTGATTCTTCAGATTCTGAATCTAAATAACTCATTAAGCTTTTAAATTAGGGTTTGTTTAGATTTTAATGGCAAATACAAACCAGAATATAAACTTAAGAAAATTAAAGCAGAAAAGAAAATCAGGAAAATCTAAACCTAATCAGAATAAGAAAACAGAGAATAAGTCATTTTACTTTTTTATTAATAGAACTTTGTTTTTTCCAAAACAAGGAATTCTGGTTATAGGAGATTTGCACTTAGGTTATGAGGCAATGCTGATTAAATCAGGCCTTTTAACACCTAAAATGCAGAATAAAAAAGTAATCTCAGATTTAAAATCAACTTTTAAAGAAATAAAGAAAAAAGGATATAAGTTAAAGAAAATAGTTTTTTTAGGAGATATTAAGCATGCTTTTGCATACGAGGCTGAGGAAAAATTCAGCTTTAGAGAGGTTTATGATTTTTTGCAGGAGAATCTTGATGAAAAAGATATTATTTTCATAAAGGGAAACCATGACACAATTGATTACACTTTTAATGATAAGCTTAAAAATTACTATATTTGTAATGCTGGAAAAACAGGCAAGGATAAGGATGAAAAAATAGCCTTTATTCATGGGCATGAATCCTTTCCAGAGGTGTTTGATAAAAAAGTTAAGACAATAGTAATGGGGCATATTCACCCGAGTGTTTTATTCAATGATCCAGACACAAGCAAGAAAGAGAAATACAAGTGCTTTTTAATAGGAAAATACAAGGGAAAAGAAATTATTATTCTTCCTAGCTTTTTGACAATTTCAATTGGTCAGCCTGTTAATAACTATGATGATATTTATGAAGATTACTTTTCAATAATTCCAAGAAAAAAGATTCTTGATTTTAATGTTCATGTTGTTGGAGAAAAGGAAATTTATGATTTTGGGAAAGTTAAAAAATTATAGCTAATTTTAATTAATTGGACATTTAAATAATTAATCTTCTAAACAATTAGTATTTTCTCTTCCACCTATTGGAAGTTACATAGAACTCATCTATTTCTTCTAATGTGTTAGAATCATGGAAAATAAATCCCATTTGTCTATCATATAAAAAAGGCATTTCACTGTATAGGCTGTCAACTATTTGAGTCATTAAGATAAGCATGTCTTTTTCAGTGTAATTTCCAGGAACATAAATGTCCATGAATTTTATGTTGTCTATTTCACAATCAACTTCTGCAGGACATGAAGTGTAGTTAGATACAATTTCGTTAACTTTATCGTATTCTATTGGAAGGATTGTATTAGAAACAACTCTTTGCTCCATAATTTTTAAACCAGCAACATAATCTTCTTCAGTTCCCTCACAATAAGCTGGAGTAAATAAGCATATAGAATACAATACTAAAAGAATTACTGAAATTGCTGCAAATATTGTTGCTAATGTCTTATTGCTTGGTTTTTTAGCCATTATATTTAATATGCTCTTTCATATATAAATCTTCTTAATCTTGCAAAATTCTTTCTTATTAGAATTTTCATTGTAATTTTACTGCAATCTTACTGCAATTTATCTAATTAAAAAATATAAAAAAACAAAAAAAGAAAAAGTTTTTTTGAAGACTTTTGATTCCTGAAGACTTACTTAGTATTCTTCATCATCTTCATCATCATCTTCTTCGTATTCGTCTTCTTCATCATCCATCTCTTCATCATCATCTTCTTCGTATTCGTCTTCTTCCATTTGAAAGGTCCCTCCAATTTAGAATAGTCTTATGAGGTTAATCTGTTTTTAAACATTTCTATGCCCTGAAAAGGAGACACAAAAGGGTTGAAATAAGGAGATCTATTAATCAAACTATTAATCAAACTATTATTCAAACTATTAATCAAACCAGGATAATTTCTTGCTCTTTGGAAGCTGTTTTATTGCATATTCTTGCTTGCAGGCATCAGATTTGTTGTTGCATTCTTTTGATCTTAGCAATTTTTTAAAACCTTTTACAGAAACATACTTGCTTCCTTTGCCATTTGAATGTGCTTTCATTCTTTTTTTAATATTATTTGTGACTCCGGTGTAAAGTGATCCATCTCCACATTCAAGAATGTAGACATGCCATTTTTCTGATTTTTTTGAAGAATCCATTTTGTTTTAACTTTTATTGAATTTGTCTAGTGCAATGTTCAGTAAATAGTTTGTTGCAACTGAGATGATTCCAAAAAATAAAAACCATGTTATAAAATAGGGCCAAGGAAAAACAACATCAATAATCTCTTGAGAGTAAACCCAATTAATATTATCTGATTTTAGAGTGAATATTTTAGTCAGGATAAAAAGAAGAGTGAGTTGAACCAGGCTGAATATCCATGCTTTCTTTCTAGTAAGCATTTTTCCTTGCTTTTTCCTTTCTTTTCTACTATTTTTTATGAGATGGATAAAATAAATAGCTAATAAGCTTAAAGGTATTATGTAAATGTGCTGAAGACTTACAAGGTCTGCAAGCCAGCTTCTTTCATAGTTAAACATGTAATTGGTTAGATTCCAAAGGATTTTTCCAGAAAATAGTTGGTAAAAATAATCAATATCCCATACAATTAAAGGAATAAGAAGTATGTTTATTTGAGTAAGAATAAAATATATGTTTTCAAAAAATATGCCTGCACCTATTATGAGCAATCCTATGTAGCAAAAATACAGTGCCTGAGAAGGAGCGCCTCTGTTAAAAGAAAGAAATATTGCAATCAAACCAACTAAGAAAAGAAATATTCCTGTTGATTTAAGATATATTTTTTTGTATTTTTCTTTTTTATTCATTGGCTCTTTAAATTCATGAGATTCTACCACACTTTCTTTTCTGGCTTTTTACCTTGCACAACTTGGACAAGTCCAACCTCCCCACAAAAATTGTTTGGCAGTTCTTGGAAATTGAAATGGTTTAGCCATATATCCGCAATTAGGGCATTTCATAAAAACTTGAGGTAAGAAGACTATTTAATTATTATGTTCATCTAAAAATTTCCATTTTTGAATTGTTTGATAATCCTAGAATTTATTAATAATTTTTTAAGAGTTTGTTTGTTAATTCTTTAGACATTTCAACAAGGGGGAGTATTTCTTCTTCAATAATCTTAATTAAATTTTTTCTAATTATGCCTGCAGGATTTATCTTTTTTACTATTTCTTCATTATTTCTAATCTCTTCAAAAGTTCTTATCTCAGATTTAAAATTATTTATAATTATAATCTTATCTTTTATTTTCATCAAATTTTTTTCAACTCAAGTATGCTTTTACCAAATCTTTTATGTTTTAGATTAGTAAAATACATTGTGGTATCTATTCTCCATAATTCATAAAG
>WJLC01000077.1 GCA_014728745.1 Candidatus Pacearchaeota archaeon | reverse complement strand
TGAATTGTATCATTGATTTTAATTAAATTTATATAATTTTAACAGTATTATTCTTTTATGAAAGAAAATTTCAAAAAAAAGGTTCTAGAGAATGGATTAACAATCTTATTTGAGAAAAGAGATTTGCCAATAGCAAGTATGGCAATAGCAGTCAAAAATGGAGCAATAAATGAATCTCTTGAAGAGAAAGGAATTTCTCATTTTATTGAACATATGCTTTACAAAGGAACCTCTACTAGAACTAACAAAGAAATAGCAGAGGAAATTGAAAAAAATGGTGGAGAGTTAAATGGGTTTACTTCTGAGTTAGTTACGGCATATTGGTGTAAAATGCCAAGCAATCATCTTAATGTTGGATTAGAGGTTTTAGCAGATTTGGTAAAAAACCCTTTATTTGATGAAAAAGAAATTGAAAAAGAGAGAAATGTTATTTTTGAAGAAATAAAAATGTATCATGATAATCCAAAAATGCATGCCTTTCATGAAATTGAAAAAAACCTCTTTTCTGGGTCTCTCTCTGTAAGCATATTAGGAACAAAAAATACAATGAAAAGCTTAGACAAGGAAAAACTAGTTAAAAGATTTGAAAGAACCTATACCCCTAACAATATGATTGTTTGCATTGTTGGAGATGCAGATTTTAATGAGATTGTTAAATTTGCTCAGAAAAATTTTGGCATTAAAAAAGGAAGTGTGCCTAAGCAAAAATTTGGATTTAAGAATTCTTCAAGAATTGAGACAAGAAAAGGAATAGACCAGGCGAATATTCTCTTTGCATATCATGTTCCTCTTTTAAAAAATAAAAAATCCTATGCTGCTAGAGTGCTGAGCACTATGATTGCAGAAGGAATGTCCTCGAGATTATTTTCTGAGATAAGGGAAAAGAGAAATCTGGCATATGCAGTTAAAGGAGATTCAGATATAAACAACAGTTTTGCTTTTAATTACATTTATGTTGGAACAACTAAAGACAAGGTGAAAAAGGTTAAGGAACTGATTCTTAATGAATTTAAAGATATCTCTGAGAATCTTGTAGAAGATGAACTAAACCAGGTTAAGGAGCAGATAAAGGGCAATCATAGAATTGGGCTAGAGGATTCACAGCAACAAATGGTTAATCTTCTTTATGCAGAGACAAATGCAAAGGCAGAGTTGGTTTATGATTTTGAAGAAAATATTTCAAATGTTCGGTTAGAAGATGTGAAAGAAATTGCGAAAAAAGCTTACAAAGAGTATAGTTTTTTTGCTCTAGTTCCAGAATAATTTTAAAACATTAATTTTGGAAGATTATTTATGTCTTTTTTTTTCACAATATTTATAATTGCTTTTTTATAAGGTAATTTATGTTTGTAGTAAAAGTCCCAGGAATTAATGGTCTTGGAAAAACAAAAGGATGCGAAGGAGCAGGAAATGCTATTTTAGAGATGTTGCAAGACATTCATTCAAATGAATCTGGCAAAGATATTGATGTTAAGGATTTGGATTTAGAAGAAATACATTTAGATAATTCTAATATTGAAGAAAGCAACAATCTTATTTATAAAAATGCATTGGAGAGTTTTGAAGAGCATCCAAAAATTATTTTTTTAGGCGGAGATCATTCAATTAGCTATTCTTTGACAAGAGCTTTTCTAGATTATATTAGGAAAGGGGAATCTGGCAAAAGAAAAGAGCCATGCTTAGTTGTTTTTGATGCTCATGCAGATTGTATGCCAGCAATGAAAGAACCAACTCACGAGGAATGGCTTAGAAAGGTCATTGAAGAAGGTTTTCCTGCGGAAAATATTCTCCTTATTGGCGCAAGAAATTTATGGAAGAGTGAAAGAGAGTTTTTGAAAGAGAAAAACATTCGTCTTGTTCCTGTTAATGCACTCAAAGACAATTTGCAGGAGATGACAGACATTATAACTGAATTTGCTAATGGCAAGGAATTGTATGTTTCTCTTGATATAGATGTTGTTGATCCTGCTTTTGCCCCTGCCACAGGATATACAGAGCCAGGAGGCTTAAGTAGCAGAGATTTAATTTATATGGTCCAGAGAATAAATAAAATTAAAAGTCTAAAAGCAGTAGATATAGTTGAAGTTAATTCAGAAAAAGATAGGAAATTCGAAAAAAGAACTATCAAGCTTGCAAGTAAGCTTGTTTCTGAGTTAATGGGCAATGAAGCAAGAGATGTTTAACAGAAGTTAAATTATTAAATATGAGAATAAGCAAATAAAGAAACAAGGACATAAGATGAGAACGTTTATTTCAATAGAACTTCCAGAAAAAATTAGGAAAAGGATTTTTAGATTAAGCAAAAAGGTTAGGGATTCAGGATGTGTTTCTGGCTCTTTTGTTAGCAAGGATAATATTCATTTAACATTGAGATTTTTAGGAAACCTTACAGGCAAGCAGATATCTCAGGTTAAAGATGCTTTGTCTGATTTAGCTCTTCCAAAATTTCGAGCACAAACAGGCAAAATAGGTTTTTTTCCTTCTGAAAATTATGTAAAGGTGATATGGGTAGACTTTGTTTCAGATGATGTTGTTAGGCTTAAGGGACTTATAGAAAATAAGCTTCAGAAAGTAGGAATAAACAAGGAGAGAAAGGATTTTGAACCTCATATAACTTTTGCTAGAATAAGAAAAGTAAGTGACAAGCCGAAATTTTTAGAGATTATTAAAGACATGGATTTGAGAAAGATGGATGTTGAGGTAGATAAGATTCATTTAAGAAAGTCTGAACTTACTAATGATGGGCCTATTTACAAGACCTTAGGAGAGTTTTCTTTAATGTAGTTTTGGTTGGTTCTTTTTATTTGTATTTAAAATCAATTATTTTTTTCATTGTTTCTCCTTTTTTTCCAATTGCATCTTTGAGTTCTTGTTCTGAGGCACTGAAAATATTTTGAAGGGTTTTGAATTTTGTGAGAAGTTTTCTCGCTGTTTTTGGACCTATTCCTGGAAATCCTTCTAAGATAAATTGAACTCTTTCTTCTTGGTTCAGGGTTTTTTTGTTTACGTTAAGTGGTTTTTCTCTCTTTTTCTTTTTTGAGAGAATATGAATAAATTTTACTGTGTCTAGATAATTTTTTGTAAATACAATTGGAACGTTGTAATTTAAAAGAATTGAAAGAATTAGACCTCTTATTGCATTTGGGTGCATTCCTATTTTTTCTGGGTTTTTATCTGAGTAAAGTTCTTGTTCATCAATCCCTTCAATAACTAAAAGTCGGTTTTCATATTGCTGAAGCTCTTCTAATTGGTTTAGGAGTCTTTTGTTTATGGTTGAGGATATAAAGTCAGAGATGGTTTTTCTCTCTATTGCAACACCTTTGACAATGTAGTCTGCAACTTTTAGGTTTTTGAATTCTATTTCAAAACCCTTTTTTTCTAGTTCTGAGGGAATAAGGCAATTCTTTTCTCTATAGTCAACAATAATCTTTTTCTTGTTCTTTTTTGTTTTTTTAACTAAGGATTTTTTTCTTGAGAAGATGTTGAAAAATTTTGGTTTTGTCATTTTTTAGGGTTCTAGTTTTTTCTTTGTTTTTATTTAGAAAAGCTTTTTCTGCTTTGTAAATTTTTTTCCATTTGCTAGTTCTTCTTTGACTTCATTTATAATGTTATGCATTTTCTTTTTTCTTGATTTTGAAACATAATAAAATGCCTCATCTCTTGTTTTTTTAGTTATGAGAATTATTAATTTTCCTTTTTCTAGTCTAGCTGTTCGTCCTGCACGCTGTATTGTTCTTATGGCAGAAGGGATTGGCTCATAAAAAACAACAGCATTTACTTCAGGAATATCTAATCCTTCTTCTGCTATGCATGTGGCGCACAGCACATTGATTTGGCCACCTCTAAACTCATTGATAATTTTTTTCTGTTGCTTTTGACTTAAGCCAGAAGCACTTCCACTGCCTTTTTTCTTAGCTTGGCCAACAAAGACTTTTGATTCAATTCCATTAATTTTGCTTATTTCTTGAGAGATACTAGAAGCAGTGTCTCTAAACTGTGTAAATACAATAATCTTTAGATTTTCATTTTCATTGTTTTCTCTTATTATGATTTCCTTTAGCTCATTGAGCTTTGGATGTTCTTTGTTTTTTGAAAGAAGTTCATTAGATTTCATGAATACTTTGTTGAATTCTGGTTTAGAGACCAATTTAACAACCCCCTTGCTTTTTTTGTTAGCAGCTTCTTTGAATAACTTTTTTAAGTATTTATTGAAGCTTTCAAGAGTTTGTGTTTCTAACAAACTCATTGCATGCTGGAGTTTTATTGCTTGAGAGCAGACACTCACCCCACAAAGATTGTTATAGTCTTTTTTTCCTCGGGAAATTTTTGAAATGAGCCTTTTTTGGAGCTGAATAAGTTTTGTTTTATTAGATGGTCCAAAGAGCAGTTTTCTGTTTCTTAATTCTTGCACGTATTTTTTGAACAATTCATGAAGAATCTGTCTCATTTCTTCAAATTCTGGAGGGAAATCAACAGGTCTTTTTTCAAATTCTCTTTTTTTGAGAAATGGTTTTACATCTGGGCTGTCTCTTGTTCTTAGCTCAACTTCTTCAATAAAGAGATTTCTACATATATTTTTTATTTTTGTTTTATTAGATCCTGGAGAGGCTGTTAATCCAAGAATTCTAGGATGGAGCGCATTGCTTTTGTAATTGTCTGCAATGTAATTGTAATCATAACTTTTAACACACCTGTGGGCTTCGTCTTCTATTAAAAGACAAACATTTTTTAGATTATATCTGTATTTTTTAACATCATTTGCAACACATTGAGGGGTGGAGAAAATAATATCTGCCTTATCCCATAATTTTTTCCTTTGCTTTGGTTTTACTGTGCCAGTGAAAAGATTCATTTCTCCGAATAATTCTGGAAGATGTTTTTTAAAGGTTTGAAGATGTTGTTCAGCAAGAGGTTTTGTTGGAGCAAGAAAAACAACTTTTTCTCCAGGATGTTTTTTCATTCTTTCAATTGCTAGCATTAGGGCAATTAGTGTTTTTCCTAAACCCGTGGGAAGCACAACTAGGCAATTCTTTTCTGTGCATGTCTTAAATATCTTTTTTTGGTATTCTCTTGGAGAAATACCTTTTAGAAATTCCATTTAAACCTTCTATCTCCTACTTTTATAATCAAATGCTTTTGTAAATATAATATCCTACTAATATTGTTGAACAAAAAACTAGAACCATTCCTATTATAGAAACTGAATGAATAGAGTGATAGTTGTTAAGCACTACATTGCCTGTTATTGGTTGGTCTATGAAAAGTGTCCCGCCTATCAATGCAATTATAGCAAACAATGCAATTGTTGCCTTTTTTTTGAAAAAACTTTCTTTATTTTGATTACTTGTTGATTTTTTTGTTTTTTTATGATGAGACATTTTTGTTTTTTCCTTGTTTTTTGTATTGTTTCTGTTTTTATTTGTTTTTAATTAAACAATTACAAGAGCAAATACTATTGCAACTATTGTGACTGTGAATAAGAAAGACCACATGACTAAGTTTCCAAAGAAGATCTTGTTTCCATCAAGATTAGAGATTGGGATTAGATTAAAAAAAGCATACCATACATTTAGGCTTGTGAACGCATTCCATCCTGCGAAATATCCAATAACTGCAAAAATAAGGTTTGCAAGAATTCCTGCAGCAGCAATTAGACCAATTTGGTATTCTGTAATATCTGAGTAAGAGTAAAGCCCATGTCTTTTGGCAGCTCTGTGGGTCTCTGGTTTTACTTCAAAAACAAGGGCTGCAAGCCACATTGCATTTCCAAAAGTTATGGCAGAGATAATTATCGGAAGAAAGACCCCAATCGGGAAAGGGTTTTTGAATTGATTGCTTGGTTTAAATCCATATCTTGACCATTTCCAGATTTCTATTTCTATTTTTGAATCAAGATAATAGGCTAAAATTTTTTTAGAAGAGATATTTATCAAAATGACAAGCAAAATTGCCAAAGAACCAAGCAAAAATCTTGTCCATGTTCTTGCAATACTCACAGAAACTGCTAACACTACAAAAACAATCAGGATTGAGATGATTTCTTTTTTAGTAACAGGTGTTTTCATATTGTTTTTTAGGTAGAATATTTTTATAAAACTTGTTATGCCCTAAACAATGCATCTCAGACGTAATTATTAAATAACGGAAAACTATTTAAATGAATTTAGATATTTTCTAATATGAAAATAAAAACTATCAGTAGTGTTATAGGAAAAAGAGTTTACACAGATTCTGGAGATCTTTTTGGAGAAGTTGAAGAAGCTAATTTGTTTGAGAACAAAATAGATGGATGGAGAATAAAAGTCTCTGGAACAGTAGCATCTTTGATAGGTGGTGCTAGAGGAGTAATAATCCCTCATCAATTTGTTAAGGCAATTAGTGATATTTTCATTATAAATAAGGCTGCTTTGCCTTCACCAGCAGAATCTGAGATAGAAGAGCTTGACGAAGATCTTGTTTAAGTGGTTCATTAGCTGGAAAAAGAATAATAAATTAATATTAAATAAAAAAAGAGAATGGCTGAAACAATTTTACAACACTGGATTTTTACAAGGTTTGCATTGCCTTTTTTGCTTATATTTTTCATAGTTTTTGCTCTTTTAGAAAAGACAAAGCTTCTTGGAGATGGTAAAAAGCAGGTAAATGCATTAGTGGCGTTTGTAATAGGGCTGTTAGCAATAAGTGTTGCATATCCTATTGAGGCAATAAATAATCTCATATTATTTTTAACAGTAGCAATTGTTGTTGCTTTTGTCGGATTGATTTTATGGGGGTTTGTTTCTGGAGGAGAAGCTAAAGTTGAAAACAAAGCAATAAAATGGATTATTGGTGTTGTTATTGCAATTGCACTTATATGGGCTGCTCTTTGGGCAACTAAATTGGCATTGCCTTTTTACGACTTTTTATTCGGACAAGCATGGAGTAAAACCTTTTGGACAAATGTGGCATTTATTGCTGTGGTGGCAATTGCCCTGGCAGTTGTATTGATCACAGGCGCAAAAGGAAAAGGGGATTAAAAGATTATAAATTAAATCAGACTTAGAAAGTTATTTAAACAAGATTTATTAATTTAATAATATGACAAACGGACTTGCTTTTGGACAATTATTTGACTTATTTGAACAAGTAGGTATTTTTGATTACATTCTGCCTTTTTTAGTTATCTTTGCTATTGTTTATGGAATTTTAGTAAGAACAAAATTATTCAAGGATAATAATGCAATCAACGGAATTATTGCTTTAGCAGTTGGTTTGCTTTCACTTCAATTTGATATGGTTCCAGTATTTTTCTCACAGGTTTTCCCTAAATTAGGAATTGGTTTAGCTGTAATTTTAATTGTTATAATTATTTTAGGATTATTCATGCCTCAGCAAAAATGGGTTATTTATGTTTTGTTTGGCATAGCTGCACTAGTTTTAATAATGGTTCTTGCAGGTTCTTTTGAGCCTATTACCGGAGGATTTGGAACAGGATTTCAGCAGTATACTCCTTTAATTGTGACTGTTGTGGCATTTACAATTATAATCGCTATTGTAATGGGTGTTTTGGCGGGTCAAGATAAAGATAAGCCAAAGTTTAAAGAGATTGTTTCTCCTATCTTAAAAGATTTACATTTAAAATAAATAAAAAAGGTTACTTAGATTAAACTTAATTTGGTTGATTCTTAGAATTATTTTTTCTTAGACTTTTTAGATTTTTTACTTTTCTTTTTCTTGCTTTTTGATTTTGAGCTAGAACCTGAACTAGAGGATTTGGATTTAGAAGCCAAATCTTTGGATAATTTTCCTACACTGTCTTCAACCATTTTAACTTCTTTTTTTGTTGCGTTTAATTCCTTACCATAAGAACCTACTTTTTCTAATACCTTTATTTGGATTGTATCAATCATTTTTTCTATTTTCTTTAATCTCTCATCTATTGAGTCAACTTTTGATTGGGTCATTGTTTTGAATTCAGTTAATTCATCAAGTTGGTCTTGCATTTTTTTTGATTTATCTTCAAAAACCTGGTTAGCAATTTCTATTACACTTCCTGAATCTGATGCACCGTATCCTTGGGCCCCATAACCACCCCCATATTGGTCATATCCTCCTGCACCTCCCTGAGCATAGCCTTGATCATATCCTTGAGCTGCTTGACCTCCTGCAGAGTAACCTTGCTCTGCGTAATTATCTGTTGGAGAAGGGGCAGACATTTCTTGAGTTGAAGGGGTATAGCCTCCACCTCCCACTGATTCATTCCCTTGATTTCCTGCACCTGCAGGGTTTGAAGGAGGGTTTTGGTTTGGGTTTTCTCCTGATACCGCATTTTTGATATTTGCCTGATTAATAGCATCTGTTATTTCCTTAGGAGATACTCCCTGCTGTTGCAGATTATCTGCTATTTGGTCATCATTCATTCCTTGAGAACGCATTTGTGTAACTTGATCTAAAACAGCCATTTTTTATTTTTTTAGTATTGTTTTTTCTCTTTTTATTAAAATTTTTACATGTTTTTTAATGTTTCTAACTTTTCTTTTTTTTCTGCCTATTGTTTTGATTTTTTCAATGCGGCTAAAGGTTCAAACATTCTAGCCTGCTTAGCAAGGATTTCCACATCCTCTTTTTTAGCAAATCTTGAAAATTCTCCTGAAATTGTTTCAATAAATGAACTTACTCTTTCTACTTTATCTTTTAGGGATTCAAGTTCTTTTTTTATTTCTGTAATTTTTTCGTCTGTTTTTTCTTTGTTGTCTATCATATTTCTGCCTAGTAAAAGAACTCTATCATGCAAAATTCTTTGCTTTTCCTCTAAATCTCTTAGTTTTGTGTTTGGATCAGCCATATTGCCTTGTTGAGAATATTCTGTAGCTTCGTCTGCCATAAAAAAAATAAGATAATTTGCTTTAAATTTGTTGTGATTATTAAGGATTTTTGCGTACTGTTTTTATCTTGGCATTTATCACCTAAAACTTATTAAAACATTATAACATTTATTTTTTATGCAATTTAAAGAAGGTACTCCTCTTTATTCTCATGAGGTGCAAAGAGAAGGTGGTGAAGATGTTTTGTATATTAATTACTTGGGAGCACCATATGTTCCAAGCTTAGCTGATTCTGCAGAGGTTATGGGAAGAACAATGGACGCATTAATAGAAAATCCAAATATCTCCCGAATTGTCTTTGTGCAACAGAAAAACTACAATTATGATTTTAATGAGACTTCAATGCTTTTGGAAATGGCAAATCTTTATGTTTTTTTAATGAAGCAGGAAAAAATTCTTTCTCATGAGAAAATTGTGACAAATTGTGAACAGTTTTACTCTTCAAGATATAATGATTTGTTTTCTTTTTTGTTTTTGATTAAGCAAGATCCTTTAGCAGCGTATAGTGATATAAAGAGATTAATAATTGAAGCTAAGATTTTTTTAGACAAGGTTGATGATAGCTGTAAGAGAGATCAGAAAAATTATATTGCTCTTCTTGAGAAAATTTTAGGTTTGCTTGAAAAAACTGAAATGATAAAGAGGGTTTACCCTTATTTAGACGAATACAGAAGAGGAGATAGAGAGATTTATCATAGGATAATAAAGCCAGACATTATTCCTAATTTTACTTTTACTAGACTTGTTTTAGACTTGCCAGAGGATGCAGAAATTATTGACCAGTATAAAATCCAAGAGGGAACTTATGATGAATCTTTAGTTACAATACTAAGAAAAGAAGGGGAAGCAAAAATGGTTTATCATCTTACGCCTCCGGAAAATACTCTTAGTGAGGAGCATAGTATGCTTTTGAACATGGCTAAAAATGTTTTAATAGAGCATCAGCCAAAAGCAGAGGAATTTGTTGATACTGAAAGAACAAGACAGGTATTTTTGAATATTGCAAAGGATTTGTTAAGAGATTTGTCTGGAAGCAAAGGCATTGATTTAGATTATGATGACCTTAATTTATTGGCAACAATCTTAGTGAGGCATACTATTGGATTTGGGATTTTAGAAGTTTTGTTGCATGATAAAAGGCTTCAGGATATTGTATTAAATGCTCCAATACCCCAAGTGCCTGTTTATTTAAGGCATCAAGACCATTTTGAATGTGTTACAAATATTCTGCCTAGTCAAGAGGATGTTAATTCTTGGGCTGCTAAGTTCAGAATGATTTCAGGAAGACCTTTAGATGAGGCAAACCCTATTTTAGACACTCAATTAGGAATTGGAAAAATAAGAGCAAGAATTGCAATAATCCAGCAGCCATTATCTCCTGATGGGTTGGCTTATGCAATAAGAAGGCATAGAGAGAGTCCATGGACTTTGCCTTTGTTCATTAAGGTGAAGATGCTTAATCCTTTTGCAGCAGGTTTAATGAGCTTTTTAATTGATGGTTCTAGGACAATGCTTGTTGCAGGAACAAGGTCAAGCGGTAAAACTTCTTTGTTAGGAAGTTTAATGTTAGAGATAATGCCAAAATACAGAATTATTGTTATTGAGGATTCTCTTGAATTGCCTGTTGAATCATTGAGAAAACTAGATTATAATATTTTGAGGATGAAGGTTAGGTCTGCTTTGTTGAAGACAACTTCAGAGGTTTCTGCTGACGATGGTATTAGGACAAGCTTGCGTCTTGGAGATAGTAGTTTAATAATTGGTGAAGTTAGAAGTACTGAGGCAAAAGCATTGTATGAAGCAATGAGAGTAGGAGCTTTGGCAAATGTTGTTGCTGGAACTATTCACGGTGCCTCTCCTTATGGTGTTTTTGATAGGGTTGTTAATGATTTAGAGGTTCCTGCAACTAGTTTTAAAGCTACAGATATCATTGGAGTGGCAAACCCAATAAAATCTCCTGACGGATTACACTCTTGGAGAAGGCTTTTGCAAATAAGTGAGATTAGAAAGCATTGGAAAGAAGATCCTGTTTCTGAAGGAGGATTTGTTGACTTGGTTAAATACAATGTTGAAAAAGATGAGCTAGAACCAACAGATGATTTAAGGAACGGAGAGAGTGAGGTTATTAAGGATATTGCTTCAAATGTAAAAGGCTGGGCAGGAAACTGGGATGCTGTTTACGATAACATTTTGTTAAGGGCTAAAATAAAAAAAGAGATTACTGATGTTGCTAAAAAAACAGGAAGAGATGAGCTTTTAGAAGCCCCTTTTAACACATTATCTAATCATGCTTTTCATGAAATCTCTGGAAATGTAATCAATGAAATTGGTCTTCCTATGTCTGACAGGGTTTTTCCTGAATGGCAAAAGTGGCTTAATAAGCAAATTAAGAAAAAAAGACTGTGATTGATTATAAAACAAGATAATAGACAAGATTTATTAATTAATTTTTATTACTTATTTTTAGGGAAAAAAGATGGCTGATGCAAACGATATTCTGAAGAAATACGGGAGTAAAATAGAAAAGCAGATTAAGACTTCTTCTGGTTCTGCAGCAGAGCAGGCAGGAAAAGGGTATAGTTCTTCTTATGTGAGGTTTAAAGAGGAAATGGCTCCTCAGCTTTCGAGATATGAGAAATGGTGCCAGAGTCTTGGAAGTGTGATTAAATTAAAAGTTTCTGAAAAAGACCGAGGAAAAATTGAAAAACACCTTAAGGCAGCTCATTTAGATGTTAAGCCTTGGCAAGCATTAACTTTGAGTGTTATGGCTTTTGTTTCAGTTTTTATGCTGGGTGTTTTAATTTCTTTAGCAGCATGGTTAATAACAGGTGGCTTTCCATTTTTGTTTTTGTTTTTAATGATGCTTTTGTCCTTGTTTTTATTTTATTTTGTTAACGGATATCCTAAAAGGCTTGCTAGTTTGTGGAGATTAAAAGCAAGCAGTCAGATGGTTCCTGCAATTTTATACATTGTTGTTTATATGAGACATACTTCTAATCTTGAGAAGGCAGTTGCTTTTGCATCAGAACACTTGCAGTATCCTCTTGCATTGGATTTTAAAAAAGTGTTTTACAATCTGCAGGTTGGAAAGTTTTCCACAATAAAAGAGAGTTTGGATAATTATCTTGAGACATGGAGAGATTATGCTCCTGAATTTGTAGAAGCTTTTCACTTAGTTGAAAGCAGTTTGTTTGAGCCTGATGATAGCAGAAGGATACAGATTTTAGAGAAGGGTCTACAAGTTGTTTTAGATGGTGTTTATGATAAGATGCTTAAGTTTAGTCATGATGTAAGAAGCCCTTTGACTAATGTTTACATGCTTGGTGTTGTTTTGCCTACTCTTGGATTAGCATTATTACCTTTGGCAAGCGCAATGATTGGAGAATTTTTAAAATGGTATCATGTTTTTGTTTTGTTTAACTTGGTTGTTCCTTTTGCGGTTTTTTATTTAACTGATAAGGTTATGCTTTTAAGGCCAGGAGGGCATGGAGAGACAAATCTTCTTGAGAGAAACCCTCTTTATTACAAGTACAAGAGCAATAAGCCGTATCTCAAGGCTTTTTTAATCGCAGCCCCGATAATTTTTATTGGATTGCTTCCTTTGGTCTTTCAATTTACTCCTGTCCCTGGGATGGTTGGATTGCAAAAAGATTATACTTTTACTGAATTAGGTCTTGGAGGTTTTTTAGGAGAAGGGAGTATATTTGATTTTAAAGAGACTACTGATGGGGGTTATGCAGGGCCTTATGGAATAGGAGCTTTGCTAGTTGGATTGCTTGTTCCTCTTGGAATTGCGCTCTTTTTTTCAATAGCTTACAAGGCTAAAACAAAGGATTTAATTAAAGAGCGAGAGAAAACTAAGAAACTTGAAAAAGAATTTAACAATTCTTTGTTTCAGTTAGGAAACAGGCTTGCTAATGGCACTCCTTCTGAACTTGCTTTTGCTAAAGTTGCTCAAAGTTCTAAGGGATTGATTACAGAGGACTTTTTCAGGAAGGTCAATTACAACATACAGCAAATGGGAATGGGTGTTGAAGACGCTATATTTGATAATAAAAGAGGAGCAATTCAATATTATCCTTCTGATTTAATTGCAACCAGCATGAGGATACTTGTGGAATCTGTGAAAAAAGGATTGAAAATTGCAGCAGTTAGCTTGATGAGCATTTCACAGTATGTTAAGAATATCCAGAAGATTACAGACAGATTAAGGGATTTGCTTGCTGAGATTATTTCTGATATGAAGAGCAATATGACTTTTTTAGCTCCATTACTTTCAGGAATTGTTGTTGGATTAGCAATTATGATTACCTCTATTTTGAACAAGCTTAACATAGCTCAAATAATGTCAGGACAGGCAGGAGCAGCAACACAGTTTGGAAACTTAGGGACTATTTTAAGCATTTTTGAATTAACTAAGATGATTCCTCCGTATTATTTGCAGATTGCTGTTGGGATTTATTTAATACAGATAATCTTTATTTTGACAAATACTCTTGTTACAATAAATTCTGGACAAGACAAATTGCAAAAGACAAGCAAAACAGCAAGTAATTTGAAAAAGGGAATTCTTCTTTATACAATCGTGGCATTTGTCTCAACAGTTGTATTGTTTGTTCTTGGAAGTGTTGTTTTAGGGAACTTAGTGTAGAGAAAAAGCAAAAATAATTATTTAGAGTAAGATTTATTAACTGGGTTTATTTTTGTTTAGCATGTTAAAAGACAAAAGAGGACTATCTGCTAAAGGTGCTGTGGGAATAGCTTTATTGGCAATTATTGCTTCAGTTGTTGCAGTGTATGGCGGCATTTTATAAATTTGTTTAAAACCCCTTAAATTTATAGTTAAGTTTATTAATTGGAATTCTTTTTTTAAATTATGAAATTAAAGAGGGGTTTGAGAGATCTTAATTATTTTTTTAAGAATAAAAAAGCAATTGCTACAGAGTATCTTCCGTGGATCCTTATTGCTGTTGCAGTGCTGGTTGTTCTGGCTTTGGCAACAATGTTGATGAGAGAAAAAGGAATTGGATTAATTGACCAACTTAAAAATATTTTTTCAGGGAGGGCTTAATTGCTATTATTTTTTTAGCAGATTTAAATTAAAATGGGTGAATTAACTATGAGCACATTAATAAAAATTCTTATTGGTGTTGCTGTTGTAGTGGTAGTAGTTTCTGGGTTAGTGATGTTTTTTAGAGGAAAAATAATGGGGTTTTTTGAAAACTTGCCTGGAGAAGAACAAGCACAGTTTTTTTTGAGCATGATCAAATAAATAAAAAGAATTGAATCAGTTAGAGAGATTATTAAAAAAATGAAAATAAAAAATAAAAAAGCGCAAATGCTTCCAGAAGAAGTTTTGAAACTGGCTGTTTCTATAATGTCAATATTAATTCTTGGTGGCCTTTTAGCTGCTTATTATTACACAAGCTCAAGTGCTGATTCTCTTAGGCAAGCAGAGTTTGAACTTAAGAATGGTTCTAATAGCCTTAAGGCAGTTACAAATAATCTTGAGTCAGGAGAAAATACAAGATATTCAATAGACCAACCATTAGGATGGCATTTTTATACTTTTACAGACCCTAACTTAGATAAGCCTTCTGAAAAGCCAAACCAATGCGCAGGTTTTAATTGCGTTTGCATTTGCAAAAGTGTCTGGAATATTGTAGGCAGTGTGACAGAAGAGGTGATTGAAGAATGCAATGAGAATGGCATTTGTTTAATCTTAAAAGAATTAGATCCTGTTCCTGAGGAAAAAACAGAAGAGATAAAAAAGGACCCAGAATATGGCTATGAAATAGGAACAATAAATCTTAAAATTGAAAGAAATGAGGACGACTCACTAGAGATAAGGAT
>WJLC01000076.1 GCA_014728745.1 Candidatus Pacearchaeota archaeon | reverse complement strand
TTACAACCATCCCATTAACAAAGAAAATCCAACGATGAATAATAATGTTCCTGCAACTAAATGAAGTTTCTTAATATGCTTTTCTTTCCATCCAGAAACATCATCAACTTTGGCAAAACCATAGCTAACTAATGCAACAATAGCAATCATAGGGAGAACAAAAAGAAGATTATAATACAAAAGCCATGGAATGGATTTTACAAATCCAATATTTGAAAGTAATCCTGACGCTATTACATAAGGCCCTATTGTACACGGAAGCAAAAACAAGGTCACTAAAAACCCAATCACAAATGCTCCTCCAGGAGATGTTATTTTCTTAATAGTTTCTTTTGCGTAAGGCCTTAAAAAAACAGGCATTTCAGTTGCTATACCGCCTGGTTGATAATAAAAATAATCTTTAATATTCAATGCTCCAAGAATCATAGCAAGTATTGCCAATCCATTAAACAAATAAGTAGAGTTATCTCTCAAAAAATCAGCAAACACTTTAAAAAATTGAATTATAACAGCTCCATAAAACATATAGCCAAGATAAATAGCAGCGATAAATGAGATCCCCCCATACAAAACTTTCTTTCTTTTATCAGGATTTTGGATTAGAATACTTACTAAAACCATAGTCAAAACTGCAATCGCACAGGGATTCACAGAATCAGCTAAAGCTAAAGAAGTTATTCTAAAAAAATTAATTCCATCAAACAAAGCCATCTTAATTCAACACCCAGTTATATTTTTTAGTTCTTCTATTGATCTTACACCAAGATATTGCTCTCCATCAATAATCCATGTGGGTGTTCCTCTTATTTTCCCCAAGCATGCAGATTGATCTTCAAAACAATCAATTACATTTAAATGCTCATAATTATCTCCAAAGATTTTTTCTTGTGTTTCACAGGCATGACACCCGTATTGAGTATACAATATAGAATTCTCTCCAATACACTTAGCAACATCTTCAGAAGTTTGAGGGTGTGGTCTATTGATAATAATAATAGAGATTAATACTACTGCAAAAACAACTGCATAAGTAACCCATCTTTTTTTTCTTGCCATATACAAATCAGTAAAATATTTCTTTTAAACGTTTTGATGAAATTAGTTTCAGTAATCAGGAAGGTTTTCTTTCCCTTTCTCAGAACTTTCAGAAGACTTGCTCTTGTCTTCAGCTTTTGCATCAGAAGACTTGTCTAAAGTCTCTTGTCCTGGCGCATTAGCAGCTTCAGATTCAGCAGGCTCTGGCTCTTCTTTCATCTCATCTTCTGATATTGAGTTAATCATTTCTTTAAACTTGGCAAACTCTCCGGCTGGAATTCTTACTCCTGCTTTTGTAAATCCTGTATATCTATCAGAAGTTACAAATTCCCTCACTGTAAGACCTCTCTTTCCACCAAAGTCATCAACTCTAACAACAATATCAGTTGTGTCGTTTTTTGGTATTTTTCCAATGTCTTTTTCCATGTTATCTTTTTGTTTGCTTTCTTTTATAAATATATCTCTTATTTTTCAGAGTCTTTCATTTTTCTAAGTTGTTCCTGAACAACTTTTTCATCTCCAGGGTTTGTAACACCAAACCACTTGTCAGGTGTTGAAAGAAGTTTCATTTTAATTATTCCTTCATCAATTAATTTAGATAATTCAACAGGAAGAAGACATTCTACATTTTTGTCCCCCTGGTTTTCTTGTTTAAAATTATCAAGAATTTCATCTAAAACATTCAGGACTTTTTTTCTTAATCCAAATATGTTCATGCTACACAAACTATTTTCATCAAGCCCTTTTTCAGACAATTTATCTTTTTCAATTTTAAAAACTTCATTAATATTTTTAACATAATCATTTTCAGTTTCAAAAATTCCCCTGTTTGTACTTCCATTTTCAGGGAGGACTTTCATAATATCATATCCAAGAGTTGCGCATTCACTCTCGTCTTCACTTTCTTTCAAAAAGTCTGCAATAATCTTAAAGCTATTTTCTCCATAAAGGTCATCGCCATTAACTAAAACAAATGGGCAATCAATCAAATCCTTTGCAGCACAAATAGCATCGGTTGTCCCCCATGGTCTCTCTCTTTTCTCAGGGTCATAATTTTGCAAGGCATAATAAACTGGAACCCCCTGATACTCATCTCCAAACTTTTCCTTAAATGGTTTTTCAGTTTTGTTTCCAACAATAAATATAATCTTAGTAAATCCTGCAGGCAGAGCCTGTTTCAAAGAACGCTCAATTAAAGTTTCTCCATCTTCTCCAACAACAGCAAATTGCTTAATCTTTCCTCCAAATCTAGAAGAGATTCCTGCAACCATGTAGACTAATGCTAATTCTTTTTTTTCAGAAGTTTCTTTTTCAATTTTTTCTCTTTTAGGTTTTTCCTCTTTTCTTAGTTCAGTGTCATTTTTCATTCTGTATAAAAACTATAATCCTCATTAATAAATTTTATTATTTATTTATTTTTTCAAATACAAAATCATAAAGTTCTTCATGAATATCATCCGGGTCTCTTAAAGAATCAAGAGTTCTATCAGGAGCGCAATCAATTTTTTTCCAGGATCTTCTTTTGGCTAGCCACAGATAAGTCTCTTCTGCCCTCTTGAGATGTTCTATATTGCTTTCATGACCATCTGGCTTTTCTCCAGAATTTTTCCCAAGCTCTCTTCCTACTTCCCATGGCATATAAAGAAAGACTACTTCATCAGGCATAGGTAATCCATAGTGCTTGTATTCCAGTTCAGCTATATCATTAATTATCTTTTTTCTGTAACCTGTTTTTTTAGCCTTGCCTCCTTGATGAGCCATATTAGATTCAACATACCTATCCAAAATCAAATGCCTTCCCGCATTAATTACAGACATCATATCAGGAACAGCTGCCAATCTATCTAGGGCATAATATCCACAAGCAATTTTTGGATTAACACTATCTGCATCACCAAACCATGCAACATCCCCTTCACCCAAGTCTTCTTTTCCAAGATAGCACTGCCCAATAATTCTTCCAGTAGGAGTATCATATCTAGGAAAACCCATTCTCTCACAACCATGCCCATTTCTTCTAAGTCTGTTAACAAGCTTAGTTGTCTGAGTCTCTTTTCCGGATTTGTCAGTTCCTTCAATAAGAATTATATTTCCTTTTTTCATTTTATAAATTTCCTTAATTAAAATCCTAATAAAAAATACAAATTAAAATAAAATTAAACTATTCTTTCCAAAGCCTTTTTTCCGCCCCAGTCACAAGAACTAGCGCATTTCATATTCTGTTGGCATTTTGGAGCTATAGGATAATTAAAGTTTTCATCTTGCTCAGCATACTTTTCTGCAGTTTTAGTAGTATTTTTCATAATTTCCCACTGTGCATGACCACACATTCTCAAAATCATTTTTGATCTAAAATCATCCCTTGTACCTCTTTCATTGACTGCGATTAACTCTGCTTGAGGGTAATCATTCTCAGAAACACTGCTTAAATCCTCTTCCCATTCTTTTTCAGCGTCATTTCCTAAATATTTAACAATTTCTGGGACAAAAAACCCTAACCGCTGTTCTTCCTTATTAGGTCCATCAACAATTTTATAATCAATAGTTCTGTGTCTATGGGCTTGTCCTAGTGCAGCAAAACTCATTTTATATGTTGTTGAATAAGTATCTCCGAAATGTTCCTCATAATCTTCATAATCATTATCTTTATTGTCAAAAATAGAAAGATGCCTATCTGTCTGATTTGTTAAACCAGGAACTTCAAACTTTCCAGTTTGCGATAAAAATTCATACATACTATTAGTCAGTCTTGAATTAAATCTATTCAATCCCTTTTCTGAACCCTCATCAGAATCTTCAAATAGATCTTTATTGAATTTTTTGAATTCATCTCTAATAAAATTAAGCTGTCTTAAATCAAGTGAGTAAACCATCTTTGTAGGAGTAAAAACAGATGTCATGTATCTTGCATTTTCCTGGGCAAGCTTTGTTATTTTTCTGTCTCTTGCCTCAGAATCATCTATTTGTGGATAAACTTCTGAAATAGCTGGCTTTAATTTCTCCATCCATTTATCATATAATCTTTTTTGATTATGATTAATATCTTCCATTTTAGTATATCTAGCTGATTTCTCAGAAGTAGCGTAAGGTCTCTCATTATTCAAAACCATTGCTAATATTTTGGGAATTCTATTAAAATAAAAATTAATTTTATTATGCTCAAAGACACTATGATGACCTGAATTAACAAGCCTATCTGTTAGTTGATTCTTATCATCCTCTTCCATGACATTTTGAAAATCTTTTTCAGTATAGCAAACCCTTGCACATGCTCTTGCAAATTTCATCATATCTTCAACATTCTCAAAATTATTTGTTGTGCCAATTATTCTTGTTTCCATAAATAACAAAATGAAAACCACTTTTTAAACAAATATCTAGTCAAATATATATATTTTCAAACTCAAAAACAAATTGATGAAAGGAAAATAGAAAATCTAAAGCGCCCAGAGCAGGATTTGAACCTGCGCACCCCGAAGGGTCACGATTTCCAGTCGTGTACATTAACCACTCTGCCATCTGGGCATAAAGCAAACATAATGCCTGAACTTTAATATATATTTTATTTTGAAAAGGTATTTAAAAATACTGCCTTGTAAATATTTCTTATGAGTTCAGAAATTATGACTTTAGATAGCATAGAAAGACAAATAAAAAATATTATTGGTGAAGAAAATTTTTCTAATTTTTCTAACTTTCTTTTTGAGAATGCTTTTCAAGAAGCCCCTTACTTGGGAATTAATAGGAAAAATGAAGAATTCCAATCCTTTGCAATCCAGGAAAGAGCAGCAGGGATGGCAGAATTATATAGTTCTATAAACGATGGAAGAATTAACTCTAGCACAGTATTTAAGTTTCCAGGGGAAATGCAAATAAAAGTATCTCTTAGAAGAGATTATTTTAATGGTGTTTCTCCAGAATACCTTGCATTGGAATTTGAACCTTATGTAAGAAGAGTATTTGGAAGAAGAAATTTCAGAGATCTTGAAAATTGGGTCTTTGATTACGCATGTAAAGAAGCAGATTATTTTGAAAAAGAAAAAGGAAAGGATTTTGATAGAATTGTTTCATTAAGAAGAGGAAAAACAATTTTAGATGTTGCAGAAACAATTGATGATGAAAAAATATACAAAAAAGAATTATTTTTACCTTCTGAAAAGACAATGGATATGATGTTCAAAGAGCAATTAAGAAATGACCGTATTGTTAGTTTAAAAATGAATTCAAATATTCTAATCCCACAGATATATCATCTTGATGAAGGAGATTATCTTGAAAAAAGTAATAATTAAAATTATTAGTTTTAATCCTTCATCTCAATCTTAATATTTACAGATTTAGGGATTTTCATCCTCATTATTTGATGAAGTATTTTTTCATTAGCAGGCAAATCAATTAATCTCTTATGGATTCTCATTTCATAATTGTCAAATGTCGCTGTTCCATCTCCACAAGGTGATTTTCTTGTTGTAATCTTAAGCTTTTTTGTTGGAAGTGGTATTGGGCCACTCATAGCTACCCCTGCACTATCAGCCATTTCTTTAATAGAGTTACAAATCTGATTAAGCATTTCTATATCTACACTGTTTAACTTAATTCTTACTTTTGGCATTTTATTACTCCTTAAGTATATCTTAAAATTTCAAGAATAGTTTAAAAACCTTTTTATTAGAATTTATAAAATCTTTAATGAAATTAAAAGACCCATAATGATTATTATTACTCCTCCTATCATTTCAGGGTGTTTCAATCTCTTTAATTTATCTTCTAATAAGTGAGCTATAAATAATGAAAAAAATGTTGCTAACATTACTCCAGTACAAATCTCCCACCAAGAACCCTTAGCAATTATTAGGTTTGAATAAGCAAGTATATCATCTATTCCAGTTGCAAAAAAAAGCACTATTCCTAACAAAATTAGTTTGGGTTTTCTGAGGTAATCTTGACTAGGGTTTTTCTTTAAGTGTTTTTCAATTCTTTTTGTATGAGCTTCTGTTAATTTGGTTCCTCTCCATGATCTAGTAAATATTAATAATCCTAGTGTTATTAAGACCGCACCTCCGATAAGATGTCTTGAAGGAACATTTAACATTATTTTTCCTGCAAAAATTGCAATTCCTAACGCTATGATTGTCCCAATAACTACTCCAAAAGAAATTAATCTTTTACTTATGTTTCTTGTATGACTTAAATAAGAACCTGCATAAGCAATTGTATCATCTATTCCAGTTGCAAAAAATGCAACAAAACCCAAAAGTATCAAAATTATTGTTTCCAACATCACCATTTTTACCCTTTTTCAATCATTAAAGATTGAGATTGTTTTTAAATTTATTGCCTAAAAGAATCACTTCTTTTTCTTAACTTTAGCAGGCTTAGCTAATTCTTTTTTAACTTCTTCTTGCTCATCAGAATCTGAATTATTCTCTTTGTCTTCTTCGTCTTCTGAACTTATAATATCCTTACCATAGAATAAAGAAAGCATGAAATCAAAAAACCTTAGCACAATTTCTAAGAAAATTATCAAAAATAAATATGTAAGAATATCACTAAAAATTATAGGTATTTCCTTAAAATGCCCTATAATTCTCTCAACTGAGAAAAATCCAGGTGTGAGCAATGAGGTTGCTAGCAGTGTCAAAGGTACAAGCTTTGCAACATCTCTGCTCAATTCCTCGCTATGATATGCAATCATTCTTATTGCTGCTATTGTTGTTGCAGACAAAATAAGAATTGTCCCAGTATTTACATTTTCAGTAAGAAGAATAAGAAATACAGTGAAAAAAGAAAACCATATGAATATTAAAATAGGTAATATTAAAATGTATTCCAAAAGGTATAAAACGCCTGCTGTAAGTTTTGTGATTAAGGCATGCTTGCTTTTATTGTACTGGCTTAAATTTAATCCAATAAGGTTCTTTTTTGAAACTGATTTGTAAAATTTCCAAATAAAAATAGCATAAACAACAATCAACAATGCAATTAGAAAAAACTTTAGAAAAGTCTGCATAAAAGGAGGCATTACTGAAAGCAAAGCCTGGTATGATTCAAGAAACACCCCTCCTAAATCTTCAAATATAGCCATTATTATTAATCAACCTCTATTTATTATTAAAATTAGTCAATTATTATTTTTAAATGTTTCAATATCTCTTTTAATGCAATAAAATTTCAATAAATTTAAATACAATCCTTTTTTATTTGATGTAAGAGGTAGAAATTATATTTGTAAATGATAGACATTAATTTAATACGTGAAAATCCTAAACTTGTCAAAGAGAATATAAAAAAGAAATTCCAAGATGAAAAGATTCCATTAGTTGACAAAGTTGCTAAGCTTGATGAAAAATGGAGGAAGCTCAAATATGATGAAGATGAGATTAGAAGTAAAAGGAATGATATTTCTCAAAAAATTAACAAACTTAAGAAAGCTGGCAAATCTGCAAAAAAAGAGATATCTAAGGCAAAGAAATTTCCAGATAAGATTTCTAAATTGGAAGAAAAAAGAAAGAAGCTAAAGGAAAAAATAAGAAAACTTCAGATAGAAATGCCTAACATCATATCAAAAAACGTTCCTATTGGAAAAAACGATTCAGAAAATGTTGTAGAAAAAGTGATTGGTAAACCAAAAAAGTTTAATTTTGATGTTAAGAGCCATATTGAAGTTGCTGAGCGATTAGGAGCAATAGATTTTGATTCATCTGCAAGAGTTGCAGGAAATGGTTTCTATTATTTGGAGGGAGATTTAGCACTATTAAATGTAGCTTTGATTAATTATGCTAGAGACATAATGGTAAAAAAAGGGTTCAAGTATGTTGAAACACCTTATATGTTAAGAGAAGAAATAATAGACCAAGTTACTGACTTAAATGATAAGGAACAACAAATATATTTAGTTAATGATGACCCTCCAATGGCATTAATTGGGACTTCAGAACATTCATTAATCGGAAGATATGCTAACCAAGAAATTAATGAAAAGCAATTGCCA
>WJLC01000075.1 GCA_014728745.1 Candidatus Pacearchaeota archaeon | reverse complement strand
TCTTAAAATCCTGATGCCTTTCAGGTTTTATTTCAACATTCTGAACCTTTGCATGCTTTGGGCCTTCTTTGCAAAGTTGAATCATTTTATTCACTTTATCTGCCTCACCTTCTAAAAAAACCTCAACTCTTCCATCATCTAAATTTCGAGTAAAGCCCTTAACATTGTATTTCTCTGCATTTGTTTTTATGAAGCTTCTAAAAAAAATTCCCTGAACTATTCCACTTATGTATAATCTAACTGACTTTTTCATTTTAATTCTTTTTTATAGTTAACATCTAAGTGAATTTAGATTATTAAACATTTTGATAATGAATTATAGAAAGGATATAATGTGTAGAAAGTGTAGAAAGTGTATAAGAGGAATATTATGATATTACTTGCGGATATTCTCTGTCTTGATAAGCTTTTTCTGGATTTTTTAAAACAAAGAATGCCCTATATCTTGGACTTATCTCTTCCCTGGCCTCAGCCAAGAGTCTCTCCTGATCCCCCTCAAGAAAATATTCACTTCTTTTGACCCATTCTAATTCTCCTTGTATGTATTCTCTTAAAAATTCTTTTTTTGCATGCCAACAATCAAATTTCTTGAATCTGTTTAAATCTTTTTTTCTCATTTTATTAATTATTGAAAGAATTAATTTATCTTCAATCCCAGAATCAATAATCTCTAGTTCTGAAGGTTTTAGATATTTAGAAATATGTCTTTTAGCTTGCGAACTTTTTGGGTTCTCAAGCATTTGCATTTCTCCATATGTTAAAAACTCGCTTTCAACCTCTTTTAAAAGCATATATCGTTAGCTAAACCAATATTCCAGATTATATAAATTTTTTCTTTAAAAGCATCAAATATTTCTAAAATCTAACTCATTATTCACAATTACTATTGTCTGACTTGCAAAATATGTCTTATTCCCTACTGAAACAGGCTGAATTGTTTTTTTCATTCTCCTCAATTCTTTTTTAGGCAAGCCTTCTTGGTCTCCTAAGACAAAAACAACATCCTTAGAATTTTCAATATCTACATCCCTGATACTTTTCCCATTTTCATCTAAAACAAAAACCTGGCTGTTTTTTTCTAAAAATTCATCAACAATATTAAGCAGACTTTTTTTCTCAACAAAGCATCCAGGAAGAACTTCTTTTCTTTCTCCTTCTTTGTATTTATACAAAATTTTCTGCAAAAGCTTTGCAATATTTTTTTTTGCTATTTTTACTTTGCTACCATGGATTTCTATATGTTTTGGAGGGTCTGGCATACCATAAAAAACAAGATGTATGACTGTGTCTTTTCTAATATCATGCGACAAATACAATCCCTGAATGATTGAATGTATTGCAATATCTATTCTTCCCGCCTCCATAAGATCTTTTTTTCTTAAAGCCCCTCCAGATGTGACAGCCTTAGATGAAAAATATATTATGTGTCTCATGATTGTGAAAAATTTCCTCCACTTATAAGTTTTTATAAATTTCAACTTTTTCTAATTTTTAGCGATTTCTTCTAAAGAAAGCATTTCCAAACCCTTATATTTGTTCTTTAGTTTTGTCCCATAGGTTTGTCTACACACTTTTTCTTTTAGAATTTTAAGTTCTTCTTCCCCTACATTCTCAAACTCTTTTTTTGTTATAGCTTTTGCTATATCTTTTATATTATATTCCTTGTAACTTGCTGAAATAACTCTAATGTATCTTTCTTGAGCATTTTCAGAATTAAATGCTCCCACCAAAAGATATGCCCCTTTTTCTTGCTTTTTTATTTCTTCAAAGATGTAATATCTCTCTGAGTTATTTGAATCTCTAAGAATAAAAGATGATGGAAAAGTAGAGACTTTTTCCATAATATCCTCAAGAAACTTAGATATTTATATTTTTGGTTTTCCTTATCTTAAGATTCTAATCGTCTTTTCTTAATTTTTCCCTTTTTCTTTTTTAGTCAATGGCTGAAAAACAAACCTAGGCTTAGCAAAAACATTTTTCTGATTTACAACCTTAAACATTCCTAAAAAATCCTCTTTTGCAAAACCTGCAAAAGTTTCTCCAGTAGGAATTTTATTTTTTTTCTCTTGCTTTTTTTCTAAATCCTCATGAAAAATTGGTTTACCATGAAGAATCTTTTCAGAGGGTTTTTTCTTAATTTGAACAACTGGATAGATATTAGATATAATCTCTCCAGGAATAATCATATCTCTTAACATTTTATCATTTCCTTCTTTATAATCTTCAACTGCTTTTTCAAAATCATACAAATTAATAGAAGGGTATTTGTTTTTTTCATTATCTTCTCTGAAAATTCCTGCACGCACTCTTCGCAATTCCAGCATATGTGCTCCTGTTCCAAGTTCCTTGCCAAGGTCATCAATAAGCTTTCTTATGTAAGTGCCTCCTTCAACCTCTGCCCTGAATAAAATATCTTTTTCATTTTTATCCACCTCAAGCAATTCAAATTTCTTAACTTCTCTTTCTCTCTCTTGCCTTTTCACTCGGGATTTCACAGGAGGTTTCTGAATTATTACTCCTGTAAATTTATCCTTAATCACTTTCTGAATTTTTTTCATAGAAACCTTTTCATGCATTCTCATAATCCCAACATACTCTTTGTCTTCTCCAATAAAGTATCCGGTAAGCTTGCAAGCCCTGTTCAAAGCTATTGGCAAAACACCTGTAACCCTTGGATCAAGAGTTCCAAAATGGCTTGTTTTTCTCAAACCAAGTTTTTTCATTACAAATTCAGAAGTGTCAAAGCTTGTTGGATTTTGAGGCTTATCAATATTTATTATGCCAAACTCCAAAAGCTCTTCAGTGCTTTTGCTTTTCTTCAATTTTTCAATGTTTATGCCCATTCTAAAACAACAAAAAAGAAATTTTTAAAATCTTGTTATTTCCTTAGTAATTAAGATGTTAAGCAAAAAACTAAGAATTTTGCAATCAGATAAAGATTTTGGGCTTTCGATATATTTATTAAATATATTCCTATTTAACTATCAAGAATGTGATCCCCCATGAAATATAATCCTAAAAAAGTCAAACAAAGATACGATGAAATTGCTGAAGAAGAAGATAGGCAAGAAAAGAAACCAACTTTGAGAACTGAAATCCCTAGAGAGTTTATCAAAAAATATATCAAAAAGTCAGATGTGGTTTTAGATGCAGGAGGTGGAACTGGTATCAATGCAATTATGATGGCAAAAAAAGCCAAACATGTAACTCTGATTGATATTTCTACAGAGATTGTTAATCACGCTATAAAAAACGTAAAAAATGCTAAACTCTCAAATAAAATTGATATTCTTGAAGGTGATATCAGCAATTTAAAACAATTCAAGGATGGGCAATTCAGTTTTGTTGTATGTGTTGGAGATGCAATTTCTTATGTTCTTGAAAACAGATTCAAAGCCATGAAGGAATTAGTAAGAGTTGCTAAGAAAAATTCAATCCTAATTATCGGTTGTGATTCAAAATATGGTTTTATGAGACAATACCTTAAAGACGGAAATTTGAAAGAAGCAATAAATATAAACAAAACCAATGAAACTTATTGTGGTATGGGACCGAGAACCCATGTTTATTCTATCAAAGAAATGAAACAACTCTTGGAAAAAAATAATTGTGAGGTTTTAGAAATTGCATCAACACCAACAATAACAGACACAGTCGATAGAAAACAATTTTATGAACCCAAGAAATGGGCCAAGCTGAAAAAATTAGAGATGGAGATTTGCACAAAACCTGGATTATTAGGGGTTGGGAATCATCTTTTATTTATCTCTAAAAAGAAATAATCTCAAAACTTTCATTTAGTGTATTTATTTAGCCTTCTCAATCAACTCAATAAAAAACTTTTCAGGTTTCTTTTCCTTATAATATCTATAATAACCTGGTTTTATTTTAATCTTTTTAATCAGCCTTTTTTTAATAATCCCCTTATCTCTTTTTTTAGGTCTCCAGGAATTTCTAAGCTTTTTATCAAATCCTTTTAATTCAATTGACTTTCTTCTCTTAAAGCCCCTCTTCTTCATCTCCTTTTTAATCTTCTCAAATCTCTTTTTCAAGTACTTTAATTTATTTTTAAAAAATAAAATATGCCCCTCTCCCAACCTGTAATCCTTAGGAATATCATTAAAATGTGTTTTAGGGTATTTTTTAACGTATCCAAATAACATTAAGATTTCATTGTATTCAGCAATCAAATGCTGATCAGCCAGATACTTTGGCTTTATTAGATTAATTCTTACCATTCAAATTTAATAGAAAATAAAGTATAATAATCCTACTGTCCCTCTTTATTCCTTATTTTATCTTGCCAAATTTTGCTTTTTGGAGGGCATTGACTTTGTTTGTTTCTTAGAAGCGTGTTTTGCTTTTTTGTGCTGTTCTTTTTTTAGCTCTTTAGAAGCCTCAGCAACTGCTGCTTTTTTCTCTTCTTCCTTTTTCTTCTCCTCTTCTGATTTTTCCTCGTCTTTCTTCCCTTTTTTAGCTTCTTGCTCTTTTGCAGCTTTCTTTTTCTTAGCCATTGCAGCCTCTGCAACTTTCTGTCTTTTCTCTTCTCTTGCTTTTTTGCCTTTTATTTTTTTAGGAACCTCTGCTAATTCAACAATTGCATTTG
>WJLC01000074.1 GCA_014728745.1 Candidatus Pacearchaeota archaeon | reverse complement strand
TTTAGTCCAAGAAATAAAGATTTTAGATGGAACTATAAAGAGCAAGCTCCTGAGTTGTGGGAGCAGTACAAATCACAGAAAGAATCAGAACAGCATTTGAGAGTTCATCCTTTACTGCACTGGACTGAGATTGATGTATGGAATTATATCAAAAGAGAAAATCTTCCTGTAAATCCATTATATTTTTCAAAGGATGGAAAAAGATACAGAAGTCTTGGATGTATGCCATGCACAGAGCCGGTGGAAAGCACAGCAAAGGATATAGATGAGATAATAAAAGAAGTTAAGGAAAGCAAGGTTGCAGAAAGATCAGGAAGAGCACAAGATAAAGAAGAAGCTGATGCAATGCAAAAACTTCGTGCTCTTGGATACATGACTTTTTTTGGATTTATACTTGTTTTTAATTTTTTATTAACACAAGGATTTTATTAATCTAATAAATCCCTGTATTAAACAGAAAGCCAGGAGGAAATCAAAATGAAAGATGAAAATTTAAAATTTGTAATTGTAGGACATGTTGACCATGGAAAATCAACTTTAATCGGGAGATTATTTTATGATACAGATTCATTGCCAGAAGGAAAGATAGAAGAGATTAAAGAGATATGCGATTCTTTGGGAAAAGATATGGAGTTTGGATATGTTATGGATCATCTTCAGGAAGAAAGAAGCCAGGGAATTACAATCGATACAGCACATACTTTTTTCAAAACTAAAAAAAGAGAATATACAATTATTGATGCTCCAGGCCATGTTGAGTTTGTGAAGAATATGATTACAGGAGCGAGTCAAGCAGAAGCAGCAATATTGATAGTTGATGCTGAAGAAGGTATCCAGGAACAAACAAGAAGGCATGCGTATATTCTTTCAATGATTGGACTAAACCAAGTTATTGCTGTAATAAACAAGATGGATCTTGTTGACTATAAAGAAGAAAGGTTCAAAGAAGTTAAAGAAAATTTATTGAAATTTTTAGAAGAGATAAACATAGAGCCAACCTATGTTATTCCTATTTCTTCTAAAGAAGGAGATAATATTGCAAACAAAAGCAAAAACATGGATTGGTATAATGATATAACTGTTTTAGAGGCATTAGATACTTTTGAAACAAAACTTCCACAGGTAAACAAAGCTTTAAGATTTCCTGTTCAGGATGTTTACAAATGGAACAAAAGATTTATTGCAGGAAGAATAGAGGCAGGAGCAATAAAACCAGGAGAAAATATTGAGATTCTTCCTTCAGGAGAAAAAACAAAAGTAAAAACAGTTGAAGAATATAAAAAAGAACTGGAAAAAGCAGAAGCAGGAAAAAGCATTGGAATTACAACAGAAGACAAGGTTTTTGTAGACAGAGGAGATGTTATTGTTAGAGAAGGAGAAGAAAAACCAGAGATAACAGATAAAATTAATGCACATATATTTTGGCTGGATAAAGAACCGATGAAAAAAGGAGAAAGGTTGTTGTTTAAGTGCGCTACACAAGAAGTTATGTGTGAGATAGAAAAATTTGATAAGATAGTTGATTCCTCAACATTAAAAGTTTTGAAAGAAGATGCAGATGAAATCCAAAACAGAGAAGTTGGAAATGTTATAATAAAGACAGAGAAGCCAATTGTTGTTGAAGATTTCAATAATATGCAGGAATTAGGAAGATTTGTATTAGAGAGGAATGATACTTGTGCTGGCGGGATAATTGTAAAATGATTTTAAGATGTTTGAAAAAATAAAATTTAATCTTAAAAAATTTAGGGAATGGACTAAAAGAAAAGAGCCAGATGGAACTCCTTTATGGAAAGCTTTGTTTTTTCAGGGAAGAATTCCTTGGAGATATAAAGTTATAATAAAAAACAATAGATTTAATGGTTTAATAAAAAAAATAAGGCATAAATATTATGTGAATAATTTTGATATAAAAAAAGAATCTTCTTTTAGTCCTAAACCTAATATCATCATTATAATGATGGATACTGTAAGAGCTAAAGATTTACCAATGTATGGTGGAAGAGCAAAAATGCCTTTTCTTTCTAAATTTGCCAACAAAACAAGGATCTATACTCAAGCATATAGTGTGGCTAATTGGACTCTACCTTCTCATGGATCTTTATTTACAGGAGTTTACCCGAATAAACATGGTTTGGATGGATGGGATAAGCAACTTAATAAATCTTATAAAACCTTAGCAGAAAGATTAAAAGAAGAAGGATATTCTACAACCTTTTATACTGAAAACCCTTTTCTTTGTGAAAAATATGACATAATTAGAGGTTTTGACAAATATCATTATGTGGATAAAGATATAGGGGTAGATACTAAGATAGATACTAAATATTTGAAAAAAAATAAACCATTTTTGCTTTTTGTAAATTTTATGACAGCTCACTTTCCTTATAGAATTAATCTTTCTTTTTTAAATAAAATGTCTAGAAAAGAAGCAAATGAATTATTATTCAGATCTGATTATTTTGGTGTTAGGAAAATAAAAAATAATGAAGATTATTTAAAAATCAAAAAAAAATGGAACAAAGTTTATTTATCTACTTTAGAATATTTAGATTTTCAATTATCCAATGTTTTTAATAAATTAAAAAAGAAAGATTTACTTAAGAATTCTTTGGTAATTATGACTTCTGATCATGGAGAACAAATATTTGATAATGAGAAAATAACTAAACAAAGAGATTTTGTTTTAGGGCATTATTGTTGTTATAATTCTACAATTAAAATACCTTTAATAATTAAACATTTAGATAATAATATCTCTAAAGAATATACGAATTTAATAAGTAACTTAGATGTTATGCCCACTATCTTTCAAGAATTAGGTTTTAAAATAAAAGATAAATTAGATGGCCATTCTATTTTTGATTACCAAAGAGATTTTGTAGTTTGTTTGAATCCTAATGAAGGTGATGCTTTAATAAAAGGAAATTATAAATTAATAGATCATCATAATAAAACTGAACTTTTTAATTTAAAAGAAGACCCTTTAGAAAAAAATCCAATAGCGAATAAACAGTTAGAATCTGATTTATTGCAAAAATTAAAAGAAATAAATAAAGATTATGATATCAGTTTTAATAAAAAAATGTCAAAATCAGATGAATTACAAATGAAAGAAAAATTAAAAGAATTAGGTTATATCTAGGAGGAATAAAAAATGATAGTTATATTGGCAATAGATGCATTGGAATATGATAAGGTTGAAGAATTTAACTGCAAAAACTTAAAACAAGAATATTACGGCAAGACAGATATCTCTGAGTTTTCACAGCCAAGGACAATGGTGTTGTGGAGTAGTTTTATGACTGGTGA
>WJLC01000073.1 GCA_014728745.1 Candidatus Pacearchaeota archaeon | reverse complement strand
TTGTTGGTGCTTCAACAACTTATCATATTAATGTCTCTTCAACATCTACATTTAATTTAAAAAATGTTGTTATATCTGGACTAGATCAATCAAATAGAATTGATGTAAAATTATATGGGAAAGGAAATATATTAAATGCGAAATTTGAAAATTCAAGGTTAAATATCAGAGGCAATAAAAGCCATGAAATCATAAATTCTACTTTTAATAATGTAATTTACTTTTCAGAAGATTCTCAAAATAATGTTGAAAATTGTAATTTTTCTAATAGTCAACTTACTAGTTTTGAAGGAGATTCAATTAATACTGTATCAAATAGTTATTTTCCAAGTAGGGTAGATATTATGCAAAATTCAGTAAATGAGTTCAGTAATTCTAATTTTACTGGGTCTGGGGTTAATTCAGTTTGGGTGCAGAATTCTCCGATAATTAACTTTACAAGAGAATCAAATATCACTAATTATTTATATATTTATGACAACCCAGTCATATCTGGTTCTGTAAACATGCCAGACACAGCAACAATGCTAAGTAATAACCTAACAAGATTCTACCCAATCCAAGTCTATTACAATGATGGGACAACACCTTATCCTAACAAAGATGTGACAATCACAATTAACAATGAAAGCAATGAAAGTATTTTATTTGAGGGAACAACAAACAGCAACGGACTTATTGTAGTTAACTTAACATTAAACACAACTAATTATGGAATTGGAAACTTTAGTGTCTCAGTAAATCCAACTGAAGACATTGGATTGCTGACTGACACCCCAATTATCATGCAAAGTTCTGATAGTGCTCCCACTCCACCACCTAGCAATGATGGAGGTAGCTCTGGAGGAGGAGATGATGAAGAATGTGTTGAGAATTGGAATTGCACTTCTTGGGGAGAATGTGTTTATGGTTATCAAACCAGAATATGTGATGATTTAAATGATTGTGAAACAGAAATTAACAAATCTGATGAAGTTAGAGAATGTGTTTATGATGAAATGCCAAAATTAGTTGATGGCCAGAACAATAATGACAAAAAAGATGGCTCTCCTGGAGATATGTTGCAGATACACACAATGGATGAAGAAAAATCTCCATGGTACAATACAAAAAATTGTTGTTTGTTTGGAATATGCGGTTCTCAATGGTTTGGAATATGCTGGTACATGTATATTCTTGTAGGGTTTATCTTAATTGTTTCATTTACAATCTGGTGGTATCACAAGAAAAAGAGAACAAGAAGAAAAATCCAAAAAACTGTCAGCAATGCCTTGGGAATTGACTGGACTTTAAAGCATCTGCATTTAAATAAATAAGAAGAAAATTAAAAAATCAAAAATAAAACTTGGCCTCTTTGGCAGAGAAGATAGATTTATAAAAGAGTTTCTTTAAAGAATTAATATGATGTTAGCAGGAACAATAGACATGCAAGATATGAGATACCTTAATTTATTCAGAAAAATAACCGGTGTTTCTACAAAACATGTTATAAAATACAACAACATGCTTATTTTTTGCGTTCCAAAAAAAATGCTTTCAAAAGCAATAGGCAAGAATGCTAGAAATCTTAAAAAAATTAATTCTATTTTAGGTAAAAGAATAAAAGTAATTCCAACACCTAAAAGCATAGAGCATGTCAAGGAATTCATAGAAGCTATTGTCAGCCCAGTTAAGTTCAAAGATCTAGAAGTTAAGGATAAGGAGATAGTTTTAACTGCTGGAAGGCAAAGCAAAGCAGCATTAATTGGAAGAAACAAAAGAAGACTTCATGAAATGCAGAAGATTATTGAGGATTTTTTTAGCAAAGAGTTCAGGATTGTTTAATAATAAAATGCACAAGGCAAGCTTTATAAATCAAATTTATTACTGATTAAACATACTAAATATTAATGATTTAATATGGGATTAAAATCTGCAAGAAAATTAAAGAAAAAAAGAAAAAAAGCCAGATGGAAAGACAGGCAATACAAAGTGAGAACTCTGGACCTTTATGCTAAATCAGACCCTTTAGAAGGTGCTAATCAGGCAAAAGGGATTGTTCTTGCAAAAGTTCAAAGAGAGGCTAAGCAGCCAAACTCAGCTATGAGAAAATGTGCAAGAGTGCAGTTAACTAAAAACGGCAAGACTGTTACTGCTTTTATTCCTGGAGATCAAGGTCAAAAATACATTGATGAACATGATGAGGTTATGATACAAAGAATAGGTGGAAAACAAGGAAGAAGTAAAGGAGATATTCCTGGAATAAGATTTGAAGTTATTCAAGTAAATGATCAGCCTTTGGACAGACTTGTTGAAGGCAAGATTGAAAAAGGTAGAAGATAAGGAAACAAAAAATGGTTGAACAAATTGTTAAACAAGATGAAGGAAATAAAAAAGAAAATTCCAGCAATCTGCCTAATTTTAAAATATTTGATCTATATGATATTTCTGATATAAGTGTCAAGGATCCTGGATTAAAGAATGCGATAAATCTTGAGCCAAAGTTGGTTTTAAAAAGTCAGGGAAGAAATGTTGAAAGACTTGGCCAAGTAAACACCAATATTGTTGAAAGATTAATGAACAAGCTTTCCACTGCAGGACACAGAGGAAAAAAGCATAAGATTGAGAAGGGAGATTCAACAGGCAAATACACTAAAAACATGAATATTGTTTTGGATGCCTTCAAGATAATTGAAAAAAGAACTGGAAAAAACCCTGTTCAGGTTTTGGTAGATGCGATAGAAAAAGCAGCTCCAAGAGATGGGGTTACAATAATAGAGTATGGTGGTGCTAGATATCCTCAAGCAGTTGATATTAGCCCTTTGAGAAGAGTTAACATAACATTGAGGAATATAGCTCATGGTGCAAGTGACAAAGCATTTGACAAGAAAAAGGACTTAGCTGAAGGTCTTGCTGAAGAAATAATTCTTGCTTCAGAGGAAAATGGAGAAAGCTCTGCAATAAAGAAAAAGAAAGAATCAGAAGCTCAAGCAGATTCAGCCAGATAGATTTCAAGGCTTTTTGATTATCACTCTCTCATATTTTTGATTAATATTTTATATTTTTATTGTATCTTACGATGTATTCTGCTCTGTAAGAGGCCATATTATCTGAAATGTGTCTTCTTTGCTCTTCAGATAATTTAAATTCTGAATTTTCTATTTTACTATCTAATGAAAGTGTTTTCTCTCCTGTTTTAACTGCAAGCTCTAAAAACATCTTTAAAATCCGTTCATAATCCTTAATCTCTCTAGGGTTTTTTGGCCTATGTGTTAATTGATTATCGTATGTCTCGAAATTTCTTCGGTTCCAAATAAGTCTTGCTGCATTGCAATATTGTTTTAAAATTTTTAAAAGCATTGTCTGTATTAGGATTTAAAACATTTAATTAGATTTGTTAGGTAATTCTGCTCTGTCTAAAACTTCATCTTCAAAGATATATCCTTTTTCTTTAAACTGGAAAAAAATCTCTCTAAAACCCTCTTCTTTTTCTAATCTTCCTAAATATTTATTTCTGCAAGCAATAGGATTTGGAAGCCATTCTCCTGCTTTTATGCTTCTTCCTGCTGGCTTATTATCTCTAAGATAAAATGTTTTTCCATTGCCATTAACAAGCCAATAAGGGGGGCGGTCTAGATTTTCAACATCTCTTGCCTCTATTATCTTTTTTGCACTATCATAATTTCTCTGGCTTATTCCCATTACTCGGGGGTTTAATAAAACTCTCGGCAATTCTTCTGGTTCTGCACCTAAATCTTTTAATCTTTGAACACTTTTCTCAGTATGGCCACCGTTATATCTGCAAAATTGAGGGTCAAGCAAGTGAACAACAGCCTCAGATTCTGAAATAAGAATTTCTGAGATATTTTTTTCTAACTTATCTGCATTAGAAAAAATTTTGTCCATTTCTTCAACAGGAATATTACCGTAATACATATTGTCTGGCAAAGAGGTTGTTTTTATTATTTCCATTGAAAATCACAATAATTATTGTTTTAAAAGCATTTGTATTATGCTAACAAGTATAATTCAAGGACATATCTTAGAATTGTTTAAGTTCTTATTATTTTTTTCAAGTATATATTACAATGAATTAATGCTTAAAAAAGAAGTTCTATTTGTTTTTTTATGAGAAATAAAGATAAAAAAAGAAGAGTAGGAAGGCCTAGAAAATACAGGCAACCTTTTGTAGAGATTATTTCTCCTACAGCATATCCAGAAATAAGAGAGATTGTAAATAACTTGTTTAGGAGCTCTCATCAAAAAGTTAAAAATAATCTAACAAATATCATCTCTAATTTAGCACTTTCTCCTTCTGTGGCAATTTCCAGAAGCAAGATGTTTTACTCAGGCAAGGCAGGAAAAGATCTCCCACAATGGTACACCTACACTTATTCTACAAGAGCTCAGGATGAATTAGCTGACAAAGGTCTTGTTACGATGAAAAAAGGATACCGGAGCAAAAAAAGACACTGCGATGGATATTTTAAAAAAGGGTTTAGCACAGTTTTGACTGCCACTGAGACTCTTGATAATCTTCTAAAAGGAATAATACTCGAGCCTGTGACAATTGATCCTACATATCATCCAACTCAAACTCTTGAGGGAAAAGCTATTGAGCCAGGAGAATTAAACAAATGGACTCTTTTTCCTGAAGTACTTGAACCTCTTGACAAAGAATATATTGAAGAAGATGATTGTGCTGTCTCAGATTTGAATAATAATTATTTTTCACACATTGTCCTTGGATTTGAAGAGGATTCAATTCATCCTATTGCAGGACTGTCTTTTGAAATTGCAAGAGAACAGTTCAAAAACAAAAGCTTTGAGGAAAGGAATTGCAATTTCATGACTACAAATATATTTTTTACCTCAATGTTTACTCCTTTTGGGTGTGGAAGACTTTATCAAAGATGCCATAATTCTTTTCAGCATATGCCAAAAAGTCTTAGAAAAGTACTTACAATAAACGGAAATTCTACTTCAGAAGTGGATTACACCAGCATGCATGTAAATCTTGCTTATTTTCTCGCAGAGTCAAATGCTAAAAATCCTCATTTGCAAGATTCTTATTCTCCTGTTGTTAAAAAGCTGGGATTAAAAGAAACCCAGGAAACAAGAGATGCTATAAAAAAATGCATTCTTGTTGCCTTTAACACTCCTGATGTTTTAACCTGTGCTAGAGCATTTAATTACAACCATAGAAAAGATTCCAAGAGACTATCAAAACTAGGAGTCAAAAGCAAAGATGTTTACGAGGCATTTTTAAAAACAAATCCCGGATTATATGGTGTATTTCATAATATTGAAAACAAATCGCATCATCTCATGTTTCATGAAAGCAGCATTATGAAAAAGTGCCTTGTCAAAGCAAAAGAAAAGGGGATTTATGCAGCTCCGATTCATGACTCAATGGTATGTGAAAAAGGCTACGAAACTCAGGTTAAAGATATAATGGAGCAAGAATATAGAAAATACACTGAAAAGAACATTGTAGCTGAAATTAAAGGATAAATATTCTAAAATACCTCTAAACACCAACAACTTTAAAAAGCAATTTTTCAATTAAATAATATTCAAAGGTTGGTAAAAAATGGCTGATGCAGATATTGCGAAACTAATGAAAGAACAAGATAAGATTAGAAACATAGCAATTGCAGCGCATATTGATCATGGAAAAACAACTTTTTCAGACAATTTACTTGCTGGAGCAGGAATGCTTTCTGAAGAAACAGCAGGAAAGCAAAGAGCCTTAGACTTTCATGATGATGAAGCAAGCAGAGGAATTACAATTGATTCTGCCTCTGTAAGCATGATTCACGGATTTGAAGGAGACAAATATTTGATTAATTTGATTGATACTCCAGGACATGTTGATTTTGGAGGAGATGTTACTCGTGCTATGAGAGCTGTTGATGGATGTATTATTCTTGCTTGTGGTGTTGAGGGAGTGATGCCTCAAACAGAAACTGTTGTTAGACAGGCTTTAAAGGAATTAGTTAAACCAGTATTATTCATTAATAAAGTTGATAGGCTTATCAAAGAAGTTAAATTAACTCCAGAAGCAATGCAGGAAAAATTTATCAAAATAATAAACCATGTTAATAAATTAATTGAGCAGATTGCTCCAAAAGGCTATAAGGAAAAATGGAAAGTGAAAGTTGATGAAGGAACAGTTGCTTTTGGAAGTGCTTTTCACAATTGGGCATTGAGTTTTCCATATATGAAAGAGCACGGAATTACTTTCAAAGATATTATTGATGCTTATGAAGATGATAACCATAAGGAATTAGCTAAGAAAGCTCCAATTCATGAGGTTATTCTTAATATGACTATAAGACACCATCCTAATCCTCTTGATGCTCAAAAATACAGAATTCCAAAAATCTGGCATGGTGACAAAGAGAGCCAGGTTGGAAAAGATTTAATTGATTGCAATCCAGATGGAGCACCTGTTTTTGTTCCTACTAAGATTGTAGTAGACAAACACGCTGGAGAAGTTGCTGCAGGAAGATTATTCTCAGGAAAACTAAAGCAGGGTGATGAAGTTTACATGAACCTAGCAAAAAGAAAAGTTAGAGTTCAACAAGTTTCTATTTACAAAGGTGCTCAAAGAGTTATTATGGATGATGTTTCTGCAGGAAATATTGTAGGTGTTGCAGGATTAAAAGATGTTTTTGCAGGAGAAACAGTATCAAAAGAACCTATTGAACCTTTTGAAGCTATCAAGCACTTGTTTGACCCTGTTGTTACAAAGTCTATTGAAGCTACAAAAGCTGCTGACTTGCCAAAATTAGTTGAGGTATTGAAACAGGTTGGTAAAGAAGACCCTTCAATACAAGTTGAAATCAATGAAAAAACAGGAGAATCATTAATCTCTGGAATGGGGGAATTGCATCTGGAAATAATAGAAAACAGGATTAAATCTGATAAAGGATTAGATGTTAAGACCTCTCCTCCAATAATTGTTTACAGAGAGACTGTTGGAAAACAATCCTCTAATAGTTTTGAAGGAAGAAGCCCTAACAAACACAACAGCTTTTTCATCAGTGTTCAGCCTTTAGAAGATAATGTATATGAAGCTATTCAGAATGGAAATGTTCCTGAAGGAAGAGTTAAGAAAAAATCACAGGATGTTGCTGATGCTTTTTCAGATCTTGGATGGGACGGAGACGCAATTAGAAATATAAGACATATTTACAATGGAAACGTATTCTTAGATGAAACTCGTGGAGAAGTCCACATCGGAGAAGTTATTGATATGATTTTAGATGCCTTTGAAATGGTGATGAATCAAGGACCTTTGGCTAGAGAGCCTTGTACTAAGATGAAGGTTTCTTTAGTTGATATAAAACTTCACGAAGATGCTATTCATAGAGGTCCTGCACAAGTTTACCCTGCTGTTAAAGAAGGTATAACAGGTGCAATGAATCTTGCTAATGCTAATTTATTAGAGCCTTTGCAAATACACTTAATTGAAATGCCTGACACTTTCCTAGGAGAAGTCACAAAGCTTGTTAAGAGCAAGAGAGGACAAATGATTAATGTTTCTCAAGAAGGTAGGGTAGCTCAGATGGAGGCCAAAATACCTGTAGCTGAAATGATTGGATGGAGTAATGATTTGCGTTCAGCAACTGAAGGTAGAGGGACAAGCTCTTTGAAAGATCAGTTATTTGAGCCTGTACCAAGAAGTATGAAAGATGAGATCATAAGAAACATAAGGGACAGGAAAGGTCTAGCTGAGAATCAGTAAAATCTATTTTTGAATTATTATAATTTAATTATCTCTTTTTAGATAACAATCTTCAAAATCTTTAATATTAACAGGTAATTTTGCCTTTATTTCTTTAGATGTAGATTTAGTATAATCAATTTCTGCATTTAAAATAAAATCATTATTGCCATGATATGGTCTAATTGAGGGAACATAACCCATACGATTCATGTCTAAGTTTATTGTATTTGGAAGAGAAATGCTCATGCTAGAGGTATCTTGCTGAACTTTTCTAGAGCCAAAATAAACATGAGGGTTATTTACTCCAGGCATTTCTATTAAGGTGTCTAAATTATGGTCTATAAACAAACACTTGTCTCCCCATTTATCTTTGAATAAATTGTAATTCTCATCAAATTCAGGGGATTCTGAATTTATCACTGCTGAACCATTTAATTTTAATGTTGCCATTCTATCTCCAGAATTCAAATCAATAATCTCATAACTAGGTTGATTCCATCTTCCGCAAAATAAACCTTTGTGTGAATCTTTTTTAGGATCATACACTCTCTTATCTTTTGCATCTACAAGAAAATTTCTTTTTTCTCCAAATTGACCAACTAGCCAATTCTTAAACTCTTTTCTGAATCTTTCTCTTTCTTCAGCTGCTTGTGGGCTTATCATACTATATTATAGTCAAAAAAACTATATAAACCTTTCTATTTGTTGTATCTTAATGGTAGTAACAATATTATCTAAAATATTTCCTAATCTTTTGCAGTTTAGATATTGCTAAAACCCCAAAAAGAATTGCACCTAAAAGAAAGATTATTGAAAAATTGGATAATTTGTTTGCATTTCCCCCAACAACATTTGAAGTGATATTTGGACTTGAAAAAAATAAGAAGGCTATAAGGCTGCTTATTGATAATATCCCTAACTTTTTTTCCAATCCCTTGCTGGGCTGACGATTTTTACTTTTCTTAAAAAATTTCTCTTTCACTTCTTTATCTGATAAAGAATATAACTCTCTAAGATTTTTAATTTTATCCAGATCTGCTTCAGAAGCAAAGTGGTAGGGTCTTGCATGTGCAAGAGTTTCAGTATATTTCTCATATCCTTGTTTTTTTGCCTCTTGGTAAATCCGTTGCATCTCTTTTTGGTCTCTATTTTTTTCAGCATCTCTATATCTTTTTCCTAAATCAATAAATTTAGATCTAGCTTTTCCTAAAATCTCCTGCCTTATCTCTGGAAAGCTTTTTCCTTCATATGTTGATTCAAATGTTCTCTCTCCTTCTGTGAAAAAATTCTTTTTCTGATCTTCATTACTCGTCCTGTATAATATTCTGCTTCCTAAAAACCCATAAAATTCATCTCCAGCAGTTTCTTTTTGACTAAGTTTTTTGCCTACTCTTCCTTTTATCTTTGCCCTAACAAAGTGACCTAGCTCTTCTCCTACTGAATCCCCTATATCAGAAATAAATTCTTTATCGCCAATCAAGACCTTATTATCTGCCTGATTATAAGACATTTTCTCTCCAGAAACAAATTTTAGTTTTGGAAAAGATTTTTTTGGTATTTCAAATTCTTTTGAAAAATAATCAACTGCAGAATCATAAAGATTTCTTACCTGTTTTTTACTCTCTTTTAAATCTCTAAGCTGAGCATATTTTCTTCTCATAAATTAAATAACCTCAAGAGATTTAAAAAAATATCTATAAAAGTTAAAAAGTTAAAAAGTTAAAAAATTAACCAGATTAAATCAAAACACTAAGCATCATTAACATTGCAAATATTAAAACAAACCATCCAAAGTTAATTTTCTTTGAAAGTTTCATTAGTGCGTGGATTGTTGCTAAGCCAAATGCAAAAGATGCAAGCAAGCCAATTAATGATGTGTATGTGAAGGTTGTTGCTATGTCTGGCAAATTTAAGAATATATTCCCAAGGAGAACTATTGGAAGGGACATTAAAAAGCTTAATCTTAGTGCTGTTGTATCATTGAATTTTCTTAATAATAAGGTTGAAACTGTTATTCCTGATCTTGAGATTCCTGGCAACGCTGCAAGACCTTGCGTAAAACCTAAAAAAATTGAATCAGAGTTTTCAATATTAATTAATCTTCTTAGGCCTTTTTTTCTTACTGACAACTGCAAGCCACCTGTCACAAACAACAAGAGACCTATTACAAAAGTTATTGTTTTTCCTGTTAATTCCAAATCAATGCTTGAAATAAATTTCATAATTACTAATCCAAGAATCCCTGATATGATTGTTGTAATTATTAGAAACCTGAGAGGCTTTTTTGTCTCTGGGCTTGGTCTTGGTTTTTTTGATTTCTTATGAGAGTGAAAGAGGCTTTTCAAAAGATGCCTAACATCTTTTCTAAAATAAATAAGAGCTGCAAAAAAAGTTCCTAAATGGAGAAACAATGCCTGGTGAATAAGAATACTTATATCTGTGATATTAAAAAAATTAGTCATGATAAGTGTTGTCATTGCGCTTGAACTTATTGGAAGCCACTCAGTTATTCCCTGAATTACTCCGAGAATAAGCTGTTGAATTAGTATTGATTGCATATGAGTGCTAAAAAAATAAAGTATAAATATGTTTTGAAATTATTTTGAAATTGTTTGGGTATTGCTTAGAGATTTCCTGAGAATTGCTTGAAAAGAGTTTTGAAAATGCGCTGGTAGGCTTTGTTAAAAATGAAAAAAGAAAATTTGTCGACGATAAAAAAATTATATCTAAAATTGTATGGAAAAGTTTATAAAGGCATTTTTATGTAATAAGATTACTTAAAAAGATTAATAACAATCATTTAAAATGGCAAAAGAAAAACCAAACATGAACGTTGTATTTGTTGGGCATGTTGATGCTGGAAAATCAACAATAGTTGGACAGCTAATGTTCCAATCAGGAGCTATTCCTGAACAGCAAATGAAAAAGCTTAAGGATGAGGCTGAAAAGCACGGTAAATCTGGTTTTGAATTTGCATACATTATGGACAAGATTAAAGAGGAAAGAGAAAGAGGAGTTACTATTGATTTAGCTTACAAGAAAATTATGACTCAAAAATATCAAATCACAATCATTGATGCGCCTGGACACAGGGACTTTGTTAAAAACATGATTACTGGTGCAAGCCAGGCTGATTCAGCTTTCTTAGTTATTGCTGGTCCTTCAGGAGTTCAGCCGCAGACTACAGAGCACTTGTGGCTATTGAGAACAATGGGTGTAAAGAACATTGCAGTAGCTATAAACAAGATGGATACACTTGATTATTCTGAAGAAAAATTCAACAAGGTTAAAGAAGATGTGAGCAAATTATTGAAAGGTGTTGGAATCAACCCTGATAACACACCATTTATTGCCTGCTCAGGATTAAAAGGAGATAATGTTACTAAAAAATCAGATAAAATGTCTTGGTACAATGGACCAACAATAATGGATCAATTTGACAAGTTCCCTGCTCCTGAACAAGCAAGTGACTTGGCAATGAGAATGCCTGTTCAAGATGTTTACGAAATTACAGGTATTGGGACAGTCCCAGTAGGTAAAATTGAGACTGGTGTTATGAAGCAAGGAATGAAAGTAAAGGTTCTTCCAGGTAGAACTGGAGAAGGAATTGAGGGTGAAGTTAAGACTATAGAGGCTCACCATGAAAATCTTCCTGAGGCAGAAGCTGGAGACAATGTAGGAATCAATATAAGAGGAGTAGGAAAGAAAGACATTGCAAGAGGAGATGTTATTTGTGATGCTAGTGATCCTGTTCCAATTGTTGAAGAATTCGTTGCTACAATTACAGTTATTAATCATCCTACAGTATTGGCTAAAGGTTACACACCTGTGTTCCATGTGCACACAGCTCAAGTACCATGCCAATTCATAGAATTAATAGAAAAAATTGACCCTAAAACAGGGGAAGTTATTCAAGAGAATCCAGAATTTTTGAAAAATGGAGACACAGCTAAGGTTAAGATAAAACCAATAGGAAACCTAGCTTTAGAGACTCAAAAAAGTAATGCTTTCATGAGCAAGTTCGCAGTAAGAGATGCTGGAGCAACAGTTGCTGCTGGAATGTGCACGGAGATAACTAAGAAGAAATAGTGCTGATTTTCTAAAAACACCTAAATTTTAAAATATAAAAACACAAACTTAAAACTCTCTTTTGAGAGTTTTCTATTTGATTTAACAAAAAATGACAATAAAAAATAGTACAGACCATATTGAAGAATATCACTCAATAAGAGATAGGAATAGTGAGGGATATGAAACATCTTTTCCTGAGGCAGATGAAATAGAAGAATATGAAGATTCAATGCCTGAGCAAAAACATCATGATTTATTGAAAAGGTACTTTTTTTCTAAGGAATACAATGATGCCTTAAAAGCAAGGGAACAACACAGGAATAACAAAAAGAGAATGTCTAAAGATTCAGGTAGACCTGCCTCAAACGAGAGTCAATTAATAAAAAAAGCTGAAAATCTTGCTGAAAAAGAAGAAGAAATATACAATTATCTAAAGACTCAAGGAGAGCCTATTTTCAGTTATGAAGATATTAAAAGAGAGGATTTTTATGCAAGTATAAGAAATGCAGAAGATTATTTTATTTTTAGAATGCCTGCAGAAAATCATGTTGCAAAAGGTCCAGGATTTGTGGAAATTTTTACAGATTATATTGATTTTAACAACAAATACGGAAAACAAGAGATTAAAGAAGGTAAAAGTATTGAAAGCATTCATTTAAATGAAGAAGAGCATTTTAACACTCTTGGAGTGTTTCATCTTAATGATGATAGTGAATTAATATCTAGATTTAAACAATTTTTAGCTAGTTCACAGCATTCAAAAGAATAAATAAAGAGCTAATTATAATTACAAAACTTTATATACTCCGTGTATTTTTACTAAGTATTAGAAAAATATCACAGATTAAAAGATATTAGATATCGCATAAAGATATCACTCAACATATCACAAATCACACTCATTTTAGCCTTTTTGGCTTGTAAGTGAATTTGATAATCATTAGCTAATAAAGCCAATTAAGTCTTAATTAGCTGAATAAAAGGGATATTTTTCTAAGTGAAGTCATTTAAATTTGAAAAAGATAGATGATTTCAAACTAAATTAAATAAATAAAACAAAGGAGAGAAATTCAAAAAAATGGCAAAAATAAGTCCAGTATCAATAAAATATATGATACGTGCGAATTTTGTAGCTGAAGGTGCTTTAGAAAAACCTGACGTAATCGGAGCTATATTTGGACAGACTGAAGGCCTTTTAGGATCAGACCTTGAAATGAGAGAACTTCAAAAAGAAGGAAAAATAGGAAGAATTGAAGTAAGGTTAGAGAAAAAAGGAAAGAGAACCTCAGGAACAATAGAGGTTCCAACTGCATTAGACCAGTCTGAAACAACTCTTATTGCTGCTGCTATTGAAACTATTGAAAGAGTTGGGCCAAGTGATGCCCAAATAGAAATAGAAAAAATAGAGGATGTCAGAGGGAATAAAAGAGATTATATCCTTGAAAGAGCCAAAAAGCTCATGGGACAAATCAGAGGAACCACTGACTCAAGAGAAATCTCTAAAGAGATAAAAGATGCGGCAAGAATGGATGAGTTGCAATTATATGGCAAAGAAGAACTTCCTTCTGGTGACCTTTCTGGAAAAGAAGTTATTGTTGTTGAAGGAAGGGCAGATGTTCTTAATCTGTTGAAGAATGGTGTTAAGAATGTCATAGGAATGAACGGAACAAAACTTCCTGACTCTATAAGAAAACTAGGAAAAACTAAAGATTTAATCCTATTTGTAGATGGAGACAGAGGAGGAAAATTAATTGTTCAGAACGTCACAGACAATGCAAATATTAAGTCTGTTGCAACAGCTCCAGATGGCAAAGAAGTTGAAGAGCTTACTGGAAAAGAGATTCTTCAGGAACTTAGAAAAAAAGTTTCAGTGAAAGAGTATTTTTCTAGAATGAAAAGATCCAGAGGCTCAAGAAATTCAAGAAAATCTCAAAGATCAAGCAGATCAGACAAAAAGGATTCTGATAAAGAGTCTAAGCCAAAAGAAAAGATTGAAATTGACTTAAGTGATGAAGATAGGGAAAAGCTTAAAGATATTTCAGACAAAAACAGTGGAAAAGCTGTTTTGCTTGATGACAAGCTTGAAGAGATAAAAAAAGTTAGCATCAAAAGCCTTAATAACTCATTAAGACGAATGAGAAAGACTCCATCTGTTGTAGTAATGGATGGCACTGTCACTAAAGGGGTATTAAGAGCTGCAAAGAATGCAGGTACTCAGATTATAGCAGCAAAGAACTTTGCTGCAACTGATTCAAATATTGAATTAGTTAGTCTATAATAGATTAATTTTTATTTTAACAGAGGCCTGAAAAGGCCTTATTTTTCTTTATTTTTTGTTTTTTAATAACCTTTAAATATTAGTATTCCTTGCATTATCTATGAAACTAAAAAAGAGTGATAAAATAGCTTTAGCTATAATTGGCCTTATTGTGATTATCATGATAGCAATGTATTTTACATTTTATTATTATCACACTTGCGAAGATATGTCGTGTTATGTAGCTCATCAAAAAGAATGCTCTAGAACAAGGTTTGTTAATGATGCTGAAAACACTGTTTGGGAGTATTTAATAAAAGGGACTACAAATGGCAAATGCGAGATTAATGTAAAGGTTTTGAGGGTTAAAACAGGAGATGTTAGCCAGAAAAAATTAGAAGGAAAAGAAATGACTTGTTATATTCCTAAAGGAAGCAAATCCCTTCCAGAGGCAGACATTGCAATGTGCAACGGGAAGTTAAAAGAGCAACTTCAGAATATGATAATTCAAAAACTTCACACTTACATTTTGGAAAATCTTGGGGAGATAGGACAAGAACTTCAGACTGCATTTTAATCACCTTATTAATAAAATAATAAAATAAATTATTAACTCTGTGTTCATACTTCTAGTGACATAATAAAAAAGAATTAAAAAAATAAAAATGAATATAAAATTCGGACCAGCAGGAGTAGGAGGAGTAAAAGAGATTCCTAAAAGGCTAAAAGAATACGAAAAGCTGGGAATAAAAGCTGCAGAAATCCCATTTACATATCAGGTATGGATCAAAGACAAAAAGACTGCTGCAAAAATAAAAGATTATGCAGACAAATCAGGAGTTGAATTAAGTATTCACGCTCCTTACTGGATAAATCTTAACTCCAAGGACAAAATAAAAAAAGAAAAAAGCAAGAAAAGAATTTTAAGGTGTTGTGAGGTGGCTAATTGGCTTAATGTAAAGAGAGTTGTGTTTCACTGTGGATATTATGGGGGGATGAGCAAAGAAAAATCATACCTTAACATTAAAGAGAGTATTCTTGATATAAAAGAGAGAGTGAAAAAGAACAAATGGCAGGTAAAATTATGCCCTGAGATTATGGGCAAGAAAAATGTTTTTGGAAGCATTTCTGAAATAAGTGAGCTTGTCAAAGAGGCTAAATGCAGTTTCTGCATTGATTTTGCACATGTTTTAGCAAGATATGGAAATTACAAAGTGCAAGAACTCAAAAAGGCTTTTCCACAAAAGAAATGGCATTGTCATTTCTCTGGAATTGAGTACGGAGAAAAAGGAGAAAAAAGACATATCAAAACTAAAAAGAAGAGAATTAAAGAATTATTAAAGCTACTTCCAAAAAACAAGCAGATAACAATAATCAATGAAAGCCCTTTTCCTATTAAAGATAGTATCTTAAGCATAAAAACATTTGAACTTATGAAAAGAAAGTAACATTTTACTACAACAAGCTTTAAAAAAGATTTTTCTTTGATTAAATATACAAAATAAGGCTCTAACTTATTTTAAGAATAGTTTTTCTTTAAAAAGGGTTTATGTAACTAATTATGAGTCACACACAGTTAATTTTATATTAACTGCAGAGTGACTACAAAAGAAAGATTTATAAAGAATTTCTTATGTATAAATACACGGAAAACAAAAGTTTTCTGTATTAATTAAAATGTATACAAAAAACACCTCAAAAATGGAAACAAAGAAACTATTTGTTCCAATTTTGGCAATTGTAACAGTTATGTTTTTAGTAGCTACAGTTAGTGCTGCTGAAAATTTAACTAACAACATGGAAGTTAAGGTTGACGATGAACTTGCTTCTAATGGTGACTTAAGTGTTATTGCTGGTGAAAGTGTTACTGTTAAGGTAACATTTAATTCATTAGTTGATGCATCTGATGTTACTGTTAAAGCAGTTATTGAAGGCGATAAAGCTGACAGTTCTGAAATCTCTGCGTCTTTTGATGTAGAACAAGATTTAAGATATAGCAAATCCCTAACTGTTGAAATTCCTTATGAACTTAAGGATCAAGTTAGTGATGATGTGTCTTTAGTTGTTACTGTTAAGAAAGGCAGTGATTATAAAACTGAAGCTGAGTACTCTTTGAGAGTTCAAAGACCTTCATACAATGCAGACGTCTTGTCAATTGTAACCCCTAACTCAATAGATGCTGGTGAAACAATCCCAGTAGATGTTGTACTTAAGAACATTGGTTATAATGACTTAGATGATATGTATGTAAGAGGAAACCTTATAGCTCTTGATGGTGTTGAAAGAAGTATTTACGTTGGTGACCTTGTTTCACTAGAAGATGAAGATGATGACGATGACACTACTACAACTAGTGCAAGAGTTAATCTTCAGGTTCCTTACGATGCAGCTCCAGGTGTCTACACTTTGGAGATTGAAGTATGGAATGATGATCTTGAAGTAAGCAAGGCTAAACAACTTATAATTGAAAACGATTTCCCAGAAAGCGTTTTCAGAGCTGGAAGTGATTTACTTATAGTAAATCCAACTGAAAAGCTTCAAGTTTATAGAGTTGTTACACCAGAACAAGAAAACTTTGTGACTGTTCCTGCTGGATCAAGCAAAGCTTTCGAAGTTAATCCTGACTCAGCTGAGTACATTGTTAATGTATTCAACATGAACGGGGAAGTTGTAAGCTCTTTCACATTTAGTGCAACTGAAGATCAAAGTTCTGTTGCAAGTCCAGTTGTTGTTCTAACAGTTATCTTGGCAATAGTATTTTTAGTATTGCTAATAGTGTTAGTTGTCTTAATTGGAAGAAAACCAGAAAGAAGCGAAGACTTCGGAGAAAGCTATTACTAATTTAGTTTTTTATTTTTTCTTTTTATTTTTTTATTTATGCTTTCTCTCTTTTTTATTTTAATTTTATGCCGAAAGGCTCGTAAAATTATCTAATTATTCTATAATTTCAAACTAATTATCTTACTGACCCCATCATGCATGCTAACACCATAAAGGTTTGTTGCCTTGCTTATTACCTCATCATTGTGGCTTATTACAATGTATTGGCCTTTTTTCATGTATTTATTAAGTAATCTAGCTAGCCTTGCAGAGTTTCTCTTGTCAAGGGCTGCATCTATCTCATCTAAAATATAAAAGCAATACGGCTTTAATTCCTGGATTGCAAATATTAATGATAAAGCTACAAGTGTCTGCTCTCCTCCTGATAATGATGTTACATCAAAGTATTTCCCATGTCCTGTTTTTACAATTATATTAACCCCTGCTTCAAAAGGTTCTTTTTTATTTTCTAATTCAAGAAAAACCTGTCCTTTAGAAGATAATTGAGAGAAATTTCTAGAAAAAAGCTCATTTAAGTCCTTTAATGTATTCAAGAAAGTCTTTTTCTTCTTAATGTCAATCTCATGAATAACCTTTAAAATATCCTCTTTTTCTCCTTTTAGAACTTCTACCTTGTCATTAATAGAATCGTATTCTTTCTTAATTTCATCATAAACTTCTAATGATTTTAAATTAACACTCCCAATCTTATTCAGAGTATCTTGTGTTCTGTGAAGCTTATGTAATAGGCTCTCTTTAGTTGATTTTATTATTTCAACACCCTCAAATTCTTTCATCTCTGTCTCAAGACCATCTAATTCTGCCTTGACTCTTGCCTTGGATATCTTGTAATCATTCATGTCTTGTTCAAGATTATAGACAATGTTTTGCTTTAGAGACAAATCTGAATCACCTTTTCTTATCTTCAGCTGCAAAGCATCTCTGTCAGCGATCATTTTCTGGAATTTCTTGTTTAATTCCTCATCTTGTTTTTTCTTGTTATTGAGACGCTTTTCTTTTTCACTTATTCTGCTTTTGATTGATGCTAAATCCTCTTTTAGGTCTTCTTCATCTCTTTTCAACTGCTTTAATTCTATTTTATTTCTTTCAAATTCTCTTTTCTTAAAAGATATCTCTGAATCAATATTCTCCTTGTTTCTCAATGATATTTCTTGAACCTCTATTCTGGCTTCCTCATATCTTTTTTCAATATTAGAATTCTCATCAAAATTCTTTTCTAAGGAACTCTTTTTCTTTTTTAGCTCTTTTATTTCTTCTTTAATTCCTTCAGTATTTTCATGAAGTTTCTTAATTTGGTCTTTTTTATTGTTTATATTAGAAATTTTAACTAAATCAGATTCTCTTTTTGAAAGCTCCTCTGTTAAAGAGTCTATTTCCTGGCTTAATTTGGATTTTTGTTTTTGAATATCTGCTAATTTATCTTCTGCAGATTCTATTTGCTTTTTCAATTGTTTTATCTGTGGTTGAGCTTTATCCTTTATTTCTTTTATATGCTCTTTAGTTATTTTATTTTTACACAAAGGACATACATCCATATCTTTTATGTCTTTAACAAGGTTATTTTTCTTTTTAATCTCATGTTGATTTGTATGAAGCTTCTTATACAAAGAATTTTGATTTTTATCAAGTTCTTTTATTTTATCTTTTTTATTTTGCAGGCTTACTTTAATATCTGAAATTATCTTGGTGTTGGTTTTTTTATCATACAATTCCTTCACAAGATTTTCAACTTGCTTGACAAGATAATCAGATTCAGTTTCATAACCCTGAAGAACAGACTGCTTGTCTTGAAGTCTTTCCTTGACTGCTTTTAACTCAGCCTTCATTGTGTAGAATTTTTTTCTCTGTTTTTCAAGCTCCTCAAGTTTTTGCTTTTTTGCATCAATATCTTTTTTCTTTTTGGATTTGCTAGATGCAGAAGAAGTTGTTTTCTCAAGCTCTTTTAACTCCTCTTCATCTTCTTTGATGCTATCTTGAAGCTCCTGCTTTTTATTATCAATTTCATTAAGCTTTCTTCCAAAATTTTCAGACTTAACATTTAATCCTGCTAAATCTGCTCTTAAGTTAGCAATTTCCTGGTTGAGTTTTTCCTGCTCTAAACCAGTAGATTTTTGAATAGTATTATTGATTGAATCTATTTTTAATTCATAATTCCTAATCTGGGTCTCTAATTCATTTATTTGTTTTTTTACCTTACCAATTTCTTTTGTCTTTTTTTCAATATCATTATTTATCTTTTGTATTTCCTTTTTCTTTTTGTTGAGATCAGCATTAATTATACTTGCTTTGTACTTTTTAACATCTTTTTCTAATTTCTTGAATTTAAGAGCCTGTTTTCTTTCTTTCTCAAGATTATTCAAATAAGATGTTCTTTCTCTCAAAACAGCCAACACTTCTTTTAGTCTCTCATCTGTTTTTTTCAATTCCTTTAAGGACTTTGCTTTACGAGATTCATAAATAGAGATTCCAGACACTTCTTCAATAATTTCTCTTCTTTCTTCATTGTGCATATTCACAAAATTCTGTATCTCTCCTTGAAGAATTATATTAAATCCATTAGGGTCAATCCCTGCTTGAGCAAGCAATGCAATTATTTCCTGTCTTGTCTTTGTTTTATTGTTTATTTTATATGTGCTTTGCCCATTTCTCTTAACAATTCTTTTAATAGAGACCTCTTTGTCATCAATTGAAAAAGTGCTGTCTGAATTATCAAAAACCAATTCTACAGATGCTTTTTTAGCTTTTGAGACCTTTTTTGTTCCTAAAAATATAAGATTCTTTGCTTTTGCTGCACGCATTGATTTTATAGAGAGTCTTCCTAAAACAAAACACAATGCATCTGAGATATTGCTTTTTCCTGAGCCATTTGGCCCTAATATCACATTTATTCCTGGAGTAAAAGGTATTTCTGTTTTTCTAACAAAGCTTTTGAAGCCATGCATCACCAGTTTTTTAATATAGACCATAGATAATAAAGAAGATAAATACTTTTAAAGATTAGCATATGAAAATATATATGGAAAGGGAAAAACAAGACAAAGAAAAGGAGAAAATAAAGAATGTTCCTTATATTCGTGTTCAAGAAAGCTGCTGCGCATATCGTGAAGGAAAAAGAATGCTGAAAGATCAAGAAGGGGGATTTTATTTTGATTGTATGAATTATGAAAAAAGAAGAGGAGCTGCTGATGAATTTGATAGAGATAATATTTGCCCTACTTGTAATCATTCTGGATTGCTTGGAGAAGGACTTTTTGATTCAGATAGTAAAAAGAACAATAATTCATTAGAAGAAATTTCAGAATAATTTTCTCTGTTCTAAGTTAGCGCAGGCATTTTTCCAAGTTGACCAGGTTTTTCTAAACAATCCGTCTTTTTCATGTTTTTTAGCATATTTTTCTAAGAATTTGCAGGTGTGAGGATCAGAACAATATCCAGAACCTATTTGAGGTCCAAATTTGTCTTTTAGTTTTGCCATTTCACTCTCTCTTACAGATTTTGCAATAATTGAGGCTGCTGCAACAGCAACATGATTTACATCTGCCTTGTGCTCACAAGAAATATCTAAGGTTGAGGGGTTTTTAATGTGGGTCATTAAGTATTTTGCCCATTTCTCTATCCCAACAGAAGGGCAGTCTATTACCACCTTTATTTTCTTAAATCCCTTATTAATTTTATTAATTATTTCTGCTGCCTTTATAGCCTCTACCTTGTTCAAATCAATACCATTATGATTTTGACCATCAATTTCCTTTGGAAAAGCTAAAGCCACCTCAAAAATATCTGCTTTTTTCTTTATTTTACTTGCTAGAAATTCTCTTCTTTTAGAAGTAAGCATTTTAGAATCCTTAACATCTAATTTTTTGAATTCCTTTAAGATTTTTTCATCTATTAAAACTCCTGCCAAAACCATTGGGCCAATGACTGGACCTTAAGGCGAACATAATGATGAAAAACTTCAACATTATTATTCTCTACCTGCGTCGTCAATGCCCAAGATTAAATGACAAGAATCTTCTTGTTTATTTTCAATCTTATCCATTTTTTATTGTCTTTTCTTTTTACTAAACCTAATTTTTCTAATTCTTTAAGTCTCTTAAAAGAAGACTTCCAACATACTTTAAAATGTTTTGCAAATTGTGAAGTCTTTTTATCTGTATCTAAAAAGAAGATATAGTCATTTTTAAGTTTTGAGATTATCAAAAGATTAGGATCATTTGTTCAAGTCTTATCATCACATATAAACTTAAATAGATTCAGGGATAAACTTGCTTTATGGCTATTAGACAGAACAAGGACAAAGATAGGGTAAACAAAAAAAGCCTAAAAAGCTTATTAAGAGAAATGCATGTTCTTTTAAGAGAATTTCCAGATATTGTTTATGATGAAAAGTTTGAAAAGCCTAAATATGCCCCATACAATGAGAGAAGGGCATATAAAAGATATAATGAATTGCTTGATGAAATAGAGAGTTATGTTAGCAAGCAAGGAAATTCCCACTTTAAGCCTAGAAAATAATTATGAATTTATTATCTATTTCTTAATAATTCAGTGCCTCATCAGGTGTTAAATTTTTTAATTTCTTAAATAATCCTTTTTTCAAATCCTTTTGGTTTATTGGAACTGAAACTCCTGTGAGCTTGCCTTTTGAATTCAAATGTAATGAATAAGGGCATCTTGCAAGCTTGCCTGAAGGTGTTGCAGAAGTGTCAAATATTATTGCATCTTTTTTCCTTTCATGGCCTGCCTTAACATTAATACCTATTTTTTCAGAAACTGCTCTTGCCCATTTGCTTGTGAGAGTGTCTTTTCCAAATGCAAAATACTTTTTATAATCAGAAGATGCTAGCTTTTTATCTAAAATCAAATAAACATGCAGACTTGCACCTGTCCAAAGAAGGTAAATCTTAAAAGAGCACAAATCACTTAATTTGTTATCTTTTTTAATCTGCTTTAATAACTCTTTAACAACTTGGATATAATCCTCTTCATCAATATTCTTTCCTGCGTCAATATCAATAAAAACCCTGTCAAAACTTTTTCCAGAGCCCTCATAATTACAGGCATAATGCATTTCAACCATTTTCCTAGGAACAAAATATCTCCAAATCAACTTTTGCTTTTCATTTAAATCCTCTTCAACATCATGCAATTTTTTATCAACACGTTTTTTCAAAAATTTCTTAGTAACATTTCCAGAAATATCTTTTAATGTTAGGGGCTCATCTTTACTCCCTCTATGCAAAATAAATCCAATATCTGTTTTAGGAATGAAAGTTTTTGTTGCAATCTCCCTGTCTTTTACAAATGATTTTACCTTAGAAAATACTTTTGAATAATAATTCAAACAATCAAGCTGGCCTGTTGAATAAAGAATTCCCTTTTCTTTTTTGTCTTTTTTGTTCTTTGCTTTTTTCCCCTCTTTTTTCTTCTTAGCCATGCTTTTGAAAAGTAGATAAGGATTAAATAATTAACTCTTTCAAAATTGAAAGTCTTATTAATATAGTTTTATGTGATTGTTGCTTGATGAAAAAGAGGGTAGCTGAATTTATTGGAATTATGTTAGGAGATGGCTCTATTGGAGAATATAACTGCAAAGTAGGCAATAAAATTAAGAGACATCGAGTTGTGAAAATAAGTTTAGATTCCAGAAATAAACAGTATATTAACCATGTTAGGAAAATCATGCAAGATGTCTTGAATATTCAACCAAAAATTCACTACAAGAAAAAAGAAAATTGTGTTGATATTTGTACTTTTACAAAAGATGCATTAATATATCTAATAAAAGAAATTGGTCTTAAATTATCTCCAAAATGGGGAAGAATGAAAATTCCTGAAGATTTTATGAATAGCAAATTTTCTTGCCCAGTGTTAAGAGGATTATTTGATACAGACGGGTGTTTAAGTGTATTTAATAATAATGGGACTATTTATCCAAGAATCGAAATAAAAATGTGTCCTTCTCCAGCTCAAGAGCAAGTTTCTGAGATTCTAGAAAAATTAGGAATAAAACACACAATTCAAAATTTAGAAAGAGGAAAGACAAGAGTGAGAATTAGTGGGAAAAAAGAGTTAAAAAAATGGTTTGATTTAATAGGAAGTTCTAATAAAAAGCATGTTAAAAAAGCAAATAGATTTCTCAAAAAGAAAGCTTTATAAGTTAACTGCTATATTTTTTACTGACTGGATAAGGGTTTAAAGACTCCAGAATATATAGCGGGGTAGAGCAGTCTGGAGTGCTCGTCGAAATCTCTTAAGGCAGTAAAATGCTTGGAGTTGCGAAAGGCCCATAACCCGGAGGTCGCAGTGTTCAAATCCTGCCCCCGCTATTCTTTTTTAAACATCACAATAATTTTTTCAAGCAGCTTTTCACATTACTAATAATCTTTAAATACTGGAGAAAATACAGATAATATACAGCAAAGCATATGATTTATGCCCAGATCGCATAGTGGTTATTGCACCAGATTGCTAATCTGGACCCTTCGGGGTGCGCAGGTTCGAATCCTGCTCTGGGCGCTTTAATCTTTAAAACTGAATTAATTGAATCAAAAAGAAAAATATCCAATAAAAAGAACACTAATATTCCTTATTAACCTCAGAAGTTCTCTTGTATCTCACATACAAATCATCTAACAATTCTTTTACTAACTTCCTGTCTTTTGCCTTGCCTATTCCTTTCCAATCAAGCAAAGCAAAATCAACTTCCTCTTCTGTTTTTTCCAGAGCCTCTTTAATCATCTCTCCACTCACAGGGTTGATATAATTTGGGATAACGTGAGAAATAGCAACATTTGAATTTAGTTGTATTTTGTTAAAACTCTGGCAATAGTGGGGACCCCCAATAGCAATTGCAACTTGGTTGTATGGATTTTCTTTAAATCCCTCAATCATTTCCTTAATTGTTCTAGCTACAGCAAAAGCTGCATTTCTATCTTTCCATTCTTTTTCAGTTGAGCCAATCTCAATAAACATGCAAGGCTTGTCAATAAAAGGGCCGTGATGAGTGCATTCCATTGTGACTTCATAATCATTGAGGTTGTAATCTTTTGCATTCTTATTCAATTTATCAAAAGTCTGCTTTAAGAAAAGAGCAGAGGTTTTGCAAATCTTGCCTTGTTTTCCTCCATAGAGCGCATCTGCCCAATTTCCAGGAGCATGAATTGAAAGGGTTTTTCTCTGCTTTTCTGACTTGTGCTTAGATGCAAAAATTATAAAATCATAACTAGCTAATTTTCTCTTGCTCAAATTCTCCTCATGCAAAATATCTTTTTCAACTAAGTAAAAATTGTACTTTCTCTTATGCTGGCTCAAGGCAGTTGTTATATTTATTCCTGCTTTATCTTTTTTGCTAGCCACAATAAGAAATTTTTTGTAATTGCTGCTCATAAACAAAGTATAAAAACCAGGATTATTAAATATTATCATGAATGAGATAATAAGACTTATGATTGGGGTTGTTATTCTTTTGCTAGGCGTCCCCCTAGGAGACCTTATTGCAAAACTCACAAAAGAAGAGCTTGAAGCAGGAAGAAAATGGTTTAAGGTCATAATAAGTGTGTCAATTATAGGAGGTTTTATAAGTCTTATTTTTAAAAATGATATATTGTTATTTGCTTTCTTTTTTATAGCAATTGTGACAAGCAGGAGTTTGAAAACCAAAAAATGATACAAACAAAATAT